>JAPHUI010000125.1 GCA_026193755.1 Ignavibacteriaceae bacterium
AACATTGTACTTGAAGTCATGGATAACATCGTCATAAGCTTTTAAGGCCTCATCAAGTTTTCCCATCTGACGGAGTGTTTCTGCTCTTCCAGATCTCGGGACAATATCGTTCTTGAAATCACGGATAATATCATCATAAGCTTTTAAGGCTTCCACTAGTTTTCTTTTAGCCCTTAAATTTTCAGCTAAAATACAATATGGAACCAAATCGTTTAGATTCAGATTGATAGCTTTTTGAGCAATTAAATCAGCTTTATCTATATCGTTAATTTTTTGAAAAGTTTCAGCGATGTCGCACAAAGATTTACACAGATGTTCCTTGTCACTATAAAAATCTTGAAACTCGATTAAATTTAAGATGCCTTCTTCAGCTTTTTTAATATTTCCAGTTAATATCTTATTCTTAATCCACATAACCTGATCATTTACATTGCCCTTTAAATATCTTGATAGAAGAGGGATTTTATTTTTAAAACCCTTCCTTCTTTCCCTTTTGTGCTGCGATTTTCCTTTGAAGTGTTCTATTCTTTTTTTGAATTTGCTTTCAAAATCGTCTTCACTTATTGCTTCGTATCTTTTATCATCATACCCAATATCATCAAAATATTTTGACTCAATCTTTTCGTTTAATATAGAAAGATCTTTAAAAACCACCTGTTTTATTTTAGTCAATAATACACCTGGTTGTCCACTAATTCCTAATTCTGCTAAAGTATATGAAAAGTTTACAATAGTATTATCAATTTCTTTATAATTGTTAGTCAGAATTGCAAAAACAAAATCTGCAAAAAAACCATAATCAGTAAAAACTTTATCTAAATATTCAAATGCAAATTCTGTATTTATGAATGTTCCTTCAAGAATAATCTTTTTCCAAACATTGCGTATAGTTACAATTATATCATTAGCTTTGGAGAGGTTTCTATATAATTGAAGCAAATATTCATTCCCTATGGTTTTAGCTATTTCACTTGCGGATATTGGGTTAAAACTATCAGGTACCTTAGTACCAAAAACTCTATTTCGAACAAACAATTTTGCTTCATCGTTGGTATCGAATCCCTCAATAAAAAATTCCATCGCCTCTTTTCTAATTTCGTTACTTAATGATGTATCCATACCCATTAAGAAAAAATTAAGTGCTTCTTTTTTAATAATATCGTTATTTAGTTCAACTTTTATCTTGTTTTCATCCCAATCAATATTCCTCAGTATACTAACTTCAGGGTTTGCTAAAAGAATGTCATTTAATTCAAAATTAGACAATGGAAAAGTTTCAAATTTTCCTTCAGAAGATCTTCCAAGTACAAAATACTTTTCGTTCTTCTTAAAAATGGCTTTATTTATTTCGCCGTATATGTATGTTTCTGAAATCATAAAATTTAAGTTATAGATACTTTACCTAAGCATCGTTGCTCTATAGCCTTGACAAATAATTTATCTTTTGTACCTTTTGGCTTAGGTATATATATTTGTTTAATAGCTAAACTAGTAATTTCTTTGTAAATGTGCACCTCAATAAAGTCATCTGTCTCCCTATTTCCATCACTGAACAATACAAATCTACAAAATTCATTTTTATCATCGTTTCTAATTTTTTGATATAATTTAGCAACAGCTAGTTTAATCTTATTCTCCCAATTTGAGCGAAATCCTGCAGGAATTGTAAGTTTTTCGAGGTTCAAATTATGAGCTTTAATAAAACTAAACGAATTTTCTTCTAAAGTTGAAGCTCTTAATTTTATCGCATCTTCGTTAATTATTATACTACATTCTCCATAAGAGATTAATCCCTTTTCATTTAATGTCAGAGCAGCATAAACTATATCTCTACCGTAGGAACCATGAAAAACACTATCTATTACAGTTCTTCTTTGATCATCCTTTAAAGTAGCAATAAGTCGATTTCCATCTTCAACAGCTCTATGGTAATTTTTATAAGCATCATTATTAACAACCCATGCTTTTAAAACTGGTAATTTTAAATTTATTATTGCATTAACATTTTTAGTGAAAAACTCATGAAAATTTGTTAATGTATTTTCAACTCCATTTTTCGAAGCATAATCAATAGCAGCATCATAACGTTGTTGTAAAGCGTCTAGTTCTATTTCGGTGCTTACGATATTTACATTTGGAGCACCCAACTCAGAACCACAGTATTCACAATTCACAAAATTAATTTGAGCTTGTTCTCTATCACAAATAGAGCAAACTAGGATATTTCCTTTTACTGGCATTTATCAATTAAACAGAAAATATTATAAAAAAATCTATTATAAGCAGTAATAGTAATCAATAGTATTGGAATAAAAATTTTATGTCATCAACGCTGCTATTGCAGCGGTGTTAACAATGTCGTCAACGCTACAACCACGACTGAGATCGAAAAATGGTTTCTTTAATCCTTGAATTATTGGACCGACCGCTTCAGCTTTACCCCAACGCTGTGCAATTTTATATCCAATATTACCTGAATTCAAATCGGGAAATATTAAAACATTTGCTTTCCCTGCAACATTGCTTCCGGGTGCTTTCTTTTTCCCGATGGATTCAACAACTGCTGCGTCGAACTGCATTTCGCCGTCTATTTTAATGTCTGGTCGCTTTTTTCGAACAAGGGCAGTTGCATTTAATACTTTATCGACAGCTCCGTGTTTTGCACTCCCTTTTGTTGAAAAAGAAAGCATTGCAACAAACGGTTCTTCACCGGTTAGTTTCCGGTGATTGTCAGCAGTTGAAATAGCGATGTCAGCTAATTGTTTTTCATCAGGATCGGGAACTACTGCACTATCTGCAAAGGAGTAATTCTTATCTGGAAAAAGCATCAAGAAGAAACTTGACACGATAGAAATTCCTTCCGGCATTCCAATGCACTGAATTCCCGCTCGCATTACATCCGCAGTGGCAGAAGCCGAGCCGGCAACGCTTCCATCAGCCATATTTTCTTTTACCATCATCGCAGCAAAAAAAAGATCCTGCCGTACTAGGTTTCGTGCCTGCTCAATTGTTAGCCCCTTATGCTTTCGCAGATTGTAGAAAATATTTGTAAAGTCACTAATCTTGTCCGATTTAGTCTGATCAATAATTCTGATTCCGGTTAAATCAACATCCAGCTTTTTTGCATCCTTTAAAATTCTGTCTTCGTCCCCGAGAGTAATTACCGAAACAGTTTTCTCTTTGGTTAATTTTTCTGCTGCTTTCAGGACTCTTTCATCGTGGGATTCGGGAAGAACGATCGTCTTTCTAAGTTTTGATGCTTTTTCTTTGATCTCGTTTAACAGCTTAATTTCCATATTGTCTCCATATAATTAAGAAAATGACATTCAAAATTACTAAAAACCCCTGTCAATCATTAAAGTTGAAAGATGGCGAAGGAGTAACTTTACGCCTGGATTAGTGATAAAAATATTAACTGTCAATTATTTTCATTCAGTAAGTATAAATGAAGGATTTTATTGGTTTTAGATTGATTTTTGATACCGAATAATTTACATTCACAACCTTAATTTTTTTATGATAGCAGAAAATTTACAGGTTCTAAAGAAAAGAATAACTGCTAGATGCTTCGAATGTCAACGAGATCAGCAGGAAGTCAGGTTAATAGCAGTTTCCAAATTTTTTGGAACTAATGCAATCATCGAAGCAAATAGACTTGGAGTAACAGATTTTGGAGAGAACAAAGCTCAGGAGCTTAGAGATAAATACGAAATTCTTGGTGATAAAATTTCGTGGCATTTTATAGGAAACCTGCAAAAAAATAAAGTTAAGTATGCAGTTAGAGCCGCTTCATACATTCATTCGGTTGATTCCCAAATTCTTGCAAATGAAATAAACAAAGAAGCAAAGAAATTAAATAAGGTTCAAAATATTTTACTTGAAGTAAATACATCTTTAGAAGCTACTAAGGCAGGGTTGCTGGATAAAACAGAAGTTATGAAACTTGTAAAACATTGCACAACTCTTTCTAATATTAACTTGGTTGGCTTGATGACTATGGCACCTCTTACGGATGATGAAAAGATTATTAGGAAAAGTTTCGCTGATTTGCGTAATTTAAAAGACGAAATTAACCAAAATGGATTTGACCTTGGAGAACTTTCTATGGGAATGACAAATGATTTTGAAATTGCAATTGAAGAAGGTGCAACAATGCTTAGAATTGGGTCCGCAATCTTTGGTCAAAGAAACAACATAACAGACTGGAGGCAGTCATGAAACTCTCACCACTTCTGATTAAAAAGCAGGAATTTGAAAAATCAATGAGGGGATATAATATTGATGAGGTTCAAGCTTTCCTCGAAAAAGTAGCATCTGAAATGGAAGAACTTATTAACGAAAATGAAGCTATGGAAAATGAAGTTGAAAAGCTTAACGATAAGGTGAATGAATTTCAGAAAGTTGAAAAGAACCTGCAGGATACACTTATAAAAGCTCAGGAAAATACAACAAAAACTCTGGAGTCTGCAAAGAACCAGACAACCCTGCTTATTAAGGAAGCAGAAATTAAAGCCTCACAAATTGTTGAAAATGCCAAGAAGAATGCTGATGAAATTAGAAACGCTGTTATGAACCTGAGAGAAGAAAAAGATTTGATTGTAGCAAGACTAAAAGCAATAGTTAATACTCAGGCAAACCATCTTGAAGGCAAAGTTAAAGAGGCTGGCGAAGAAAAAGAGAAACCGGTTAAACCGGAAGAAAAAGAAAAATTAGATATAGACGTTGATGACATTGTAGATAAGCTGCTTTAAAATATGAGCGAACTAATTTCAAATATTAATGAGACTCTTGAAGTAATTAGAAAATTTACTACAGAAAAATATCCGATTGGTATTATTCTGGGCACTGGGTTGGGTGGTTTAGTTAAAGAGATAGAAATCCGGCACGAAATAAAATACGATGCTCTGCCTCATTTTCCAATATCAACAGTCGAATCTCATCATGGCAAATTGATTTTTGGAAAAGTAAATGGAAAGAATGTGGTTGCAATGCAGGGACGATTTCATTTTTACGAGGGATACACGATGCAGCAAATTACTTTTCCGGTTCGGGTTATGAAATTTCTTGGTGTGGAAACTTTGCTTGTTTCAAATGCTTGTGGTGGAATGAACGCTTTGTTCAGTCGGGGAGATGTTATGATAATGGTTGATCATATTAATATGCTGGGAGATAATCCACTTATTGGAAAAAATGAAGATGAACTCGGACCGAGGTTTCCCGATATGAGCGAACCTTATAGTCTTGAGCTTATTGAACTTGCTGAAAATATTGCTCTTGAAAATAAAATTAAGGTACAGAAGGGTGTTTATATTGCTGTCGCTGGTCCAAATTTAGAAACAAGAGCTGAATATAGATTTCTGAGAGCAACCGGTGCAGATGTAGTTGGTATGTCTACAATTCCTGAAAATATTGTTGCCAACCACATGGGTATGAAAGTCCTGGGAATAAGTATTGTAACTGATGAATGTTTTCCAGATGCACTTAAACCGGTTAATGTTGAAGAAATAATAGCAACTGCGATGCAGGCTGAACCCAAAATGACTTTGATTATGAAAGAATTAATAAAGAGGCTGAAATGAAAAAAAATTTTGCTGACTACAGCGTACCATTTCTTTTGGGCTTATTAATCTTTGCTTCAAATTTCCTTAATACTTCACTATTCAACTTTGGAGACAGGAATTTTGCCGTTTGGTTTGTACTTTCTGTTTTATGTTTTGCCTGTGGCTGGTATATAAACAAATCGCTCGGATGGCAGCTTGGAGGGAAAGTGGTCTTTGCTGTAATAGTAGCGGTTACTTTAATCAGTATAGTTATTATAATTTTCTTTAATGAATATTTTGGCACGTTTGAACTCCTGACAGAAAATCTCATTCTATTCAGTCTTCGGAATATTATTCTTGGTGCGATGGGAATATTTGGTATGTCTATTCAGGAGGTATTGAGCCGTGAGAGTGAAGCGTTAATATTAAGGGAGAAAGTTAAGATTTTGGAAGAGACAGCTGTGGATTCAAAAAAAGAATCAGCACTATCTTTAAAAGAAGCATCTCTGAAAGCTGAGAAGATTATTAATGATGCTGAAGCCAATGCGAAAAATACATTTCTTAAAAAAGAACGTATTGAACAAGAGCTTAAAGAGTTTATTCAAACTGAAAGAGAATTAATAAAGAGATATGAAGAGATTAAATAGTTTTTAATTATGTATAAGCAGGGATTAGAAAAAGTTAAATTTCCGGAAATTGAAAAGAACATCCTAAAGTTTTGGTCAGAAGGAAAAATTTTTGAGAAGAGCGTACAATTACGTTCACCGGAAAAGTCTTTTACATTTTACGAAGGTCCACCCACAGCAAATGGCAAACCCGGAATCCACCATGTAATGTCACGAACATTAAAGGATCTTGTTTGTAGGTACAAAACAATGCAGGGTTATCGCGTCGAAAGAAAAGCCGGATGGGATACACACGGTCTTCCGGTTGAAATAGAAGTTGAAAAAAGTTTAGGTATAAAAGATAAAAGTGAGGTTGCAAAATACGGTATAGAAAAGTATAACCAGGCTTGCCGCGACTCAGTTTTTACTTATCTCGATCTGTGGGAGAAGATGACAGAGCGAATGGGTTATTGGGTTGATTTAAAATCGGCTTACGTAACCCTAACAAATGACTATATAGAATCGGTTTGGTGGGCGCTGAAAACACTTTTTGATAAAGGACTTATTTATAAAGATTATAAAATTGTTCCCCAGGATCCCAAATCTGAAACAGTTCTTTCAATGGCTGAACTTGC
>JAPHUI010000137.1 GCA_026193755.1 Ignavibacteriaceae bacterium
ACACCGCCGTGACAGTTAGAACAATTTGGATTGTTTGGATGATTTCCGCCTGGTAAAGGATTATTTCCGCTTCCATGACACGAACCGCATTGAGATGTTAAAGGATCTGTCCATACAGGTGCATTAGTCAAATTTCCATTTTTAAAGTTACCATGGCAATATGTATTCGAGCATGATAAAGTTGATAAATCATAGAGTGGATCGGGTGTAAAAAGTGGCAGAGCAGGATCGTATTGCGATGTTGAAGGATCATTTGTAACGAGATTAGCAAGTGGATTATTGAATAAAAGTTCTGCCCTGTTATCATTATCTAAATGTCCGGGTGTATAAACACCACCGGGAACATTGTGACATTCAGTGCAGGAAAGCATTTTTCCTACAGAATTTTCTTGCAAATGAGCTTGATGAGCACCTACTCCTCTTTCACTGGTTGACGTATTTCCGCTCAAGTCTTTTGGAGGTGCGTTACTGGTAGTACTGCCGTGGCATGTTGTACAATTTTCAGGCCCACCCGGATAAATATGACATTCATTACAGGAAGGCGATACTAAACCTCCAGCATAATTTTCACCGTGACACGGTCGACAGGTTCTCATTTCCCAATCATTACTTCTAATATACTTACCGTGAAAATTTTCACTCGATGGATCTGTAATTCCGCTAGCGTGCACACCAATTACGGGATGGCAGTTAGATGTGTTGCAACCTACACCTGTTACCCCTCCTGAAAAATCAGCAGCGTGACATTCCTGACAACTATACATACCATTTGCTGAATTAGCTATTGTTTTAGGATGATAATTTGGTGATGTAGCATCAAATACTCCTGAACCGTGAGTGTTGACTGTAGGAACGGAAGGAATATTATCTTTTAAATCACTGCAGCCGGCAGCATAGATTACAAAAATTATTGCTGAGAAGTATATGTAAATATATTTCATTTTTAATTTCATAATTTTAGTTGGCTCCCTGTGTTCCATGACAATATCCGCAGAAACCTAATCCTGCTGGTGATGAAGGCGACTGACTTGTATGACAATTATAGCAGATTGAACCTTGACTATCGTGCCAATCACCGTGTACATCCTTCATAAAGCCAGCGGCGTGTGTTTTAGGATTAGTCCCCTGTATTCCATCACTATCCAGGTGACAATATATACAAGTCGGATCTCCACCCTGAACATCGTGGCAGGAAACACATTGCTCAATATCTCTTCTGGCTAAAACTGCGTGCTCGCCGCCTCCGGTTCCAACACCAATGGTTTTAAAGTTCGGCATCAGATGCGAAGAAGGCACTATGCCACCCATTGCAAAATCTCTATTCTCCGATTTATGACAGTTTGCACAAAAAGTTTCTATCTGATGACAAGTTTGACATTCGGTAGTCTTTCCTTGAGCATCAATTCCGTGCGAGTATCTGTAATTAAGATCTCCATGAACTTTTAATATCACTTGCTGCTTTGAACCATCTATTGAATTGCTTGGCGTATATGGAGGATAAAAATCATCCGGTAAATTAGTTTCGGTAATCCCTTTAGTAGCTACGTGACAATCCTGGCAAGTGGTATTATTATGACACATCATACAGTTAGCATTGGCTTCCCACGCAAGGAATTTATGAGATCGCAAATAATCATTACTTCTATGATTCTGTGGTAAAAGATTAAATGTGGAGATATGACAGGATTCGCAGGCATTTGAAGCAATCTTTACTTCATTATGACAAGCTGAACAAATTTCCATTGATGGAAATACTTCGGTGCTTTCGAAACTGTAGTCAACTTTATCCAATCCCTTATGACAATCAGTGCAATTCACCTTCTGAATAATATGGATTTTATGATTGAAGATGAGTTCTGATTCTGTCTGTTTTAAAGCCTCGTAATTGTCATTTAAATGACAGGTATTACAATTTTTTTCATCATCAACATCATGACAGCTTTTGCAGCTTTCGTGGTTGGGGAGAAGCCTATCCTTTAGTGATGTACTCTCACCTACTGATGTATGACAATCAGCACATTCAACAAGATCACTGTGTAAAGAATGCGAGAACTTTATCAGATCTTTATTAGTTTGCTCGGGATCTGAATTTTGTATAAAAAATGCAGCAAAAAGTAAGAATGTTGCGGCACTTAATATTACTATTATATAAAATTTCTTAATCATAAAATTCAATTAAAGATAGTGTTAAACCAGAAATTAAGTTTGAAGAAAAATCTCCAGTCATTGTTATAGATTTTATTGTTAAGATATTGCCCCTGAATATCGAACGACAGCGTTCTAAAAGGTCTTAAATTAGTGCCCACTAGTACTGATACTAATTCATTTAAAGGATCATCTTTAGCCAGTTTATAATTTGTATAAGACACGCCAACTGAAGGAGTTAATAATCCTTCCAATATAGCAAATGCAGTGTATAAAGAAATTGCATCCATTTCACCGGCATAACCAAAATTCTTTCTTCCCGTAATAGAACCCCATGGAGAAGAGACTCCTAAAGTTAGTCTTTGCGATGTTTCTCCCTTAAAAGCAACATTACCAAATTTGCCAACCAGAGTATATGTATTATCAATCAGGTAATCTGCACCTGCTTCAATTTCCCATGTATTACCATAATCAAAAACAGAAAAGATTGAATTGTACCTGATTTTTGGTTCTCTGTAATTATAGTAAAGATTTAATCCCAAATTTTTTATGCTTTCATATCTGCCTGATAATTCAACTCTGGAAGATGTCTGAAAATTAAGATCATAGTCGTATCTGGCATTCACACTATAATTTTTTTGTTTGTGATAAGAAACATCACCGGAGAGAAACTGGTACTGATTAGATTTATTCTCGATCAGGACATTTATTGGATTGAGATCAGGATCCATTCGTTGCGCCGTGTAAGATTGACTGGCAAAATTCTTATTAATATATTTTGCGCTGAATCTCCAATCGGTTAAAGCATAAATTGTAAACTCACCACCGAGGAGATAATTGTCATTCCAATTATCGATTAATTCCAGCTTTTGATAAGCGGGAACATTTCCTCCATAATAGACTTGAAATTTATAACCCGAACGACTCAAACCTAAAGTAGCGCCATCAAAAATACCACCCGCAATACTATTGTAAAGAGGTTGTCGACCTATTTTTAAGGATGCAATATCCCAAAGACCCTGAAGGTCAACATAAAGATTATAAAATCTAAGTCTTGGATCGCTTTTCAGTTTGTTCGCAATATCTGCTTCGAGGTTAAGGTTTGATCGCAACCAGATTTTATCTTTACCGAAGTTGAATGAGAGCATCTGGAAGGTTCTTGCCTGATTATTAGAAGCGCCAGTAGTATCGAAGCGTTCAAAAGTATAAATTGAACTTGAGAACCTTCCATTTAAACTTTGCGGAAAAATTGTATAAAGTAGTCCGCCGGCTATTAGAAATAGTAGAATTTTTCTCATCTAGTTTTTAAAGAATATTGGATACTATTTATTTTTAGTTTTTAGGAATTGTATGTATTATTTTAGCCCAGGATTCTTCAAAATTGAAATCGATATGAGTCGGACTTTCTGCATTATGACATCCTATACAAAA
Organism: Ignavibacteriaceae bacterium; assembly: GCA_026193755.1. Classification (GTDB taxonomy): domain Bacteria; phylum Bacteroidota; class Ignavibacteria; order Ignavibacteriales; family Ignavibacteriaceae; genus IGN2. The sequence goes on from JAPHUI010000137.1 coordinate 3,577, forward strand.
ATCTTCAATCTTGTCATAAATCATCAAACCATTTTTAATAGCTTCTTGCTTATCCTTCATAATTTTCATGCTTTTGTAGTCCGAACCAGGTCCATGACAGGTTTCGCATTGAACTCCATCTTCAACTTTAAATTTATCGCCAATTAAAGAAGCATCAACGTTGTAACCTGATGCATGACATTTTAAACATTCTGGTGTTTCAACAGCTTTAGTATTAAAACCTTTCTCTTTTGCTATATTATCTGCTTTTTCAGTTTTAAGAGCAAGATAAGCCT
>JAPHUI010000271.1 GCA_026193755.1 Ignavibacteriaceae bacterium
AATAGCGATCCACTCGTAAGGAATTGCGGTTTCAGCACTCAGGAAACTTCCCGCAAAATTTCCTATACCAATGCCAATAGCTATACCTGCAATTCCTCCAATCAGGCAAAGAATTATAGCTTCAATTAGAAACTGAATTAGTATGCTCGACTTCCTTGCACCAATTGCTTTTCTTATTCCAATCTCTCTCGTTCGTTCTGTTACTGAAACAAGCATAATATTCATTATACCAATTCCGGCTGCAAGTAATGCAACAAGTGAGACAGCAAGCGCACCGATTTTTACAGGCCCGGTAACATCATTCACCTGGTCCATTAAAGATTCGTTGCTGAAAACTTCAAAATCATTGTCAGCACCCGGTTCAATTTTTCTTATCATCCTCATATATCCAATCGCACGTTCAATAGTTCGTTGATAATCTGCTTCACTATTAGCCATTACTGTAATATCAACACTCCTGGTTCTCTTGCCATAAATTTCCTGGAATGTTGTTATCGGAAGGACAACATAGTTATCTACTGTCTGCCCAAAGAAATCTGGTTTTTTCTTAAGCGTGCCTATCACTCTCATTGGATGTCCGTCAACCCTAATTATGTGTCCGACAGGGTTACCGTCATAAAACAATTTTTCAACAACATAATCCCCCAAAACACAAACATCATTCGAGTATTCAATATCGCTGTTTCTGAATTCTCTTCCCTCCCCTATCTCAAGATTTAATGACGGATAGACCCCTTGCGTAACACCAACGATAGAAGTATTTGGATTCGTCTCACGGTTAGCAAATTTAATTACTTTACCTCTTCTCATCTGATACGCACCAACAATTTTTGCTTGCTTCATCATTCTTTCAAAACGATAAAAGTCGTCAAGAGTAATATCTTTTCTATTGCGATACTTTTGCCTTTCTGCATGACCTCCGGTTTGAATCGCCGGCCATTTTTGAATTTGAAAAGTATTTTTGCTTAAAAACTGGAATCCTTCAGTAATTGTATTCTGAAGCATCGTTACAATTGTCATTACAACAATAATAGAAAAGATTCCTACAACTACTCCCAGAACTGTTAGTAGTGTTCTTAAGCGGTTTGTCTTTAGTGATTGAAGTGCGAGAAGGAGTAATTGACTAAGATGCATTTTTCCCTATTCCAGTAAAAAGTACTTAGGATATTTTTTATGAAACAAAATTAATAGAAAAGAGAATAACTTGCCAAGTTAATCTTTATTCATATCGAAGCGCTTCGATAGGATCGAGATTAGAGGCTTTATAAGCGGGGTATGTACCAAAGATAAGTCCGACAATAATACACATTGAAATTCCAATCAGTACCCAATCATAAGGAACTGCCATTTGTGCGTTCAGGAAACTTCCGGCAAAGTTCCCAAGTCCAATCCCAATAATTATTCCTGCCAATCCTCCAACCAGACAGAGAATAATTGCTTCAATTAAAAACTGAATTAATATGCTTGATTTCCTCGCACCAATTGCTTTTCTTATTCCAATTTCTCTTGTACGCTCTGTTACGGAGACGAGCATAATGTTCATAATTCCAATACCTGCAGCAATTAATGCGACGAGGGAAACCGCAAGTGCACCTATTTTAATTGGACCTGTAATAGTGTTGACCTGAGTAATGAGCGATTCATTGCTAAAGATGGAAAAATCATCTGGTTCGCCCGGAGGCACTTTCCTGATTTTTCTGAAATGACCTATTGCAGCTTCAATTACACTGTTATAAGATTCCTTACTCGGCGCAGTCACCATTATATTAACGCTGTTGTTGTATTTACCATACATCGATTGCCATGTAGTAATTGGAATCACTATATAATTATCCCTGCTCTGCCCGAACATAGCAGGTTGTCTTTCAAGCACACCGGCAACTTTAAGTGGTTTTCCATCTACTCTAACAACCTGACCAACCGGATCAACATTCGGAAAAATCTTTTCAACTACGTCAGGACCGAGTAAGCAAACATCTGTAGAATACTGGACATCATTCTCTCTTAAATCTCTTCCATATTCAACTTTCCAATTGTTTGTTTTAATACCGTCAACGGTTTCACCTGCAACACTTATATTAGGATTCGTTTCAAGGTTACCGAACTTAACAACTTTACCAAACTGCCATTGCTCGGCACCGACATAAAGTGCATCGGTAAGTAAATCTTTTAAACGGTAGGCTTCATCAATAGTAATATCTTTCCTGTTTCTCCATGACCTGTCCATCCCCCCGCCGCGTCCCTGCATCCTGTCAAACTTTTCTATCTGGAACGTATTTTTATTTAATTGTGATAGACCATTTTCAATACTGTTTTGCAGCATAGTAATAATCGTCATAATTACGATTATTGAGAAAATACCGACAACAACTCCAAGTATGGTTAG
>JAPHUI010000121.1 GCA_026193755.1 Ignavibacteriaceae bacterium
AGAGACAGACTGGTTAAAAATCAATTAAAAACAAAAGTAACAGACCATTCTGCCTCTAAAGAAATCATTATTTCACACCGAATTAAAAAAGAGGCGTTTTTATTTAATCTGTTCATTTGATTTTCAGACTTGTGAAACCTATTTTAGACTTTATTCAATTAAAGATAAATACCATAAATATTTGGAAAAGGTTGAATTTTTAAAGAGTGTCCCGATTTTTTCAGAACTTAATTACGATACTCTTGAACAGCTATCAAGATCCGGTTCAATCCAGAATTTTTCTGAAGATTCAATAATTTTATCAGAAAAAGAAGCTGGTTCGGCGTTATTTATTATTATTTCGGGGAAGGTCAAAATCTCGAGGATAAGTCCGGAAGATAATGACAAGGAAGTAATACTATCAATCTTAAATCCCTCAGATTTTTTTGGTGAAATGTCGTTGCTGGATGGTTTAGAGAGATCAGCAACTGCTACAGCAATGGAAGATTCGAAAATCTTTATTATCCAGAGGAACGATTTTCTAAATCTTCTAAGAGAACACCCGGAAGTTTCTATTGTATTACTGCAGGAACTTACACAGAGACTAAGAGCTGCCGGAATGAAAATAAAAGCTCTTTCACTAAAGGATGCTGAAGGAAAAGTTGCCACAGTTCTAATTCAGTTAGCCGATGACGTTGGAAGAATAAAGCAGGGTGTTGTTGAAATTGAAAAATTACCATTCCAGCACGAGCTGGCAAATATGGCAGGAACGTCAAGAGAAACCATTTCGCGGACTCTGCACTCATTCGCAAAAAAGGGTTTAGTTGAACTTGAGGGATCTAAACTACGAATAGTAAATTACGAAAAATTTAAAGAGTTATACGATCTCTAAAATAATTATCGCTATGACACAAAAGACAGATTTGCATACTCATACTTATTATTCCGATGGATTTTATTCACCCGAAGATTTAGTTAATAAGGCGCATGCACAGCAAATTGAGCAGCTTAGCATTACTGATCACGATAACGTTAATGGAATATCAGAAGCAATGGAGTGTGCTGAAAAATTTGGAATCGAAATTATTCCCGGCCTTGAAATAAGTTCTGATATTCGCGATACAGAAGTGCATATATTAGCATATTTTATTGATCCCAAAAATGAAGAACTGGAACATTACCTTAATTTTTTCAGAGAAGAAAGGTATAAGAGAGCAATAAGGATAGTCAAAAAGCTCAATATTCTAGGACTGGAAATAGGGATAGATGATGTTTTAAAATTCGCTAAAAACTCAGCTATCGGCCGACCACATATTGCACAGGCACTACTTGCAAAAGGACAGGTGAAATCTTTCTTCGAAGCATTTTATAAATTCATCGGCAATCATGCACCTGCGTATGAACGCAAGGTTCATCTCTCGCCGCAAAGTGCATTTAAAATTATTAATGATGCCGGTGGTCTGTCATTTATTGCACATCCTGGTAATATGCCCGAAATACTTATTAAAGAATTAATTGATGCTGGCGTTGATGGAATAGAAGTTGTTCATCCCTCTCACTCACCGGAACAGACCAGATTTTACAGGGGAATTGTTAATGAGTATTTTCTTCTTGAATGCGGAGGTTCTGATTTTCACGGTGGCAAAAGAGAAGATGACGAAAATCTTGGAAAATTCTATACAACTTCCAGAGTTGTTGATGCTATGAAGACAAGACTGTTACAAGATTCTGCATAATTTCAGAGTTTATTTTTAGACTTTCAAATCGAGTTTTTTTTCTTAAATTTCCTTATCAATTCCATAAAACTTAAAAGGTACGATTAGCAAGTTTTTACGATCAACTCATAACCGGGAAAAGAAAATGAGAACATTATTTATTTCGTTAGTCGTACCACTTCTTTTATCAACAACTTTCGCACAACAATTCATCAATTGGAAAAACTATACAGCTTTAAAAAATGTTAACGATGTCGTGATATATGATGATGGACTCTGGAGTGCAACAAATGGGGGTGCTTTTCGTTATTCTTCTGCTTCGGGCGAATTTAATGTTTTGCACAAATCAGAAGGACTAAATGGAAATTTATTGACTTCCGTGACAATAGATAATACTGGCAGAGCCTGGTTCGGTAGTGCTGAGGGAAAAATTGACATTTATAATATAAACTCTAACAGCTTCAATGTAATTCTTGATATATATAATTCAAACCAGACTAATAAAAGAATAAATGATTTATCAGTTGCCGGCGATACTCTGATAGTTTCCACTAATTTCGGAGTTTCTCTTATTTCGATAAATAGTTTTTTGTTTTATGATACTTTTTTCAAGTTTGGCGATTTCCCGACAAATACAAGAGTAAACAGCACCTTAAAATCTGGTTTATTTTATGTCTGCACTGATGAAGGAATTGCTATTCAAAAACCCGGTGCAGTAAATCTATCTGCACCTGAATCCTGGAATGTTTATTCTGTGCAGCAGGGACTTCCTTCTGATAAAACTTTGAAAGCCGGCATATTTCAAAACAACCTTGTTGTTAGTACTGATAAAGGATTCTCGGTGTTTTCGAACAACTCCTGGAACAATTTCATCCCTGAACTTGCTAATATCAATATTAGTAATTTTCAGATAAGTGGAGATTCATTACTAATTCTTTCTCAGAATAAAATTTATGTCTATTATAATTCGGTACTTAATCAAATATCTAACACATCAATAAATCTTTCAAGGATTGAATTCACGCCTGGTTTCGGAATAGTCTGTGCAAGTGAAAATGGTGCATTTTTTCTTAATACAGAACTGACAGAAGAATTTCTTTCTCCAAATGCGCCACCTGTAAATCAATTTCCAAGCATGAGTGTTGGTGAGAATAGCCTTCTTTGGTCAGCAAGCGGTAAAGATGGAAGAGGGGTTGGATTTTATAATTATAACGGAGAAGTGTGGGATATTTTTAACAATGGGAATACACCTATATTACCAACAAATGATTTTTATTACGCATACACATCTGGTGCTACTGCATATCTCGGAACATGGGGCTTTGGTTTTGCGGAAGTAAACGATGTGGATATACAATTGTTTAATAAAGATAATACAGGAATGCAAGGTATACCGAGCAACCCAAACTTCCTTGTAATTACAGGTTTTGGAAAGGATTCTCGAAGTAATTTGTGGGTATTAAACTATTGGGCAGTCAATAGAAAAACTCTTTCTATGAGAACACCGGAAAATGTATGGTATCATTTTATTATACCCGCGGAACCAAACTCTCCTATTGAAGGTCATCAAAGATTAGCCATTGACCCGTACGATACAAAATGGCTTGTCTGCACAAATCCTTCAAGGTTAGGATTATACTACTTCAATGAAAATAAAACTTATGAAGATCCTGCAGACGATAAATCAGATTATCTCACTACTGCGGATGGATTAAACACGAATGATATTCGAGATGTTGTAGTTGACAGAAGAGGTGACATATGGGTTGCTACAAGTCTTGGTGTCAATATTATTTCGAACACAAGCTCTGTTTTATCTGGAAGCAGTTCAGGATTACGGATATCCAGTGTTTTTGTTTTACGCCAGCAATCTATAAATGCCATCGCTGTCGATCCTTTAAATCAAAAGTGGATAGGAACAAATGAAGGATTGTTACTTGTTAATTCTGATGGCTCAAGATTGCTTACAACTTTTACATCACAGAACAGTGCGCTTCTTTCAAATGTAATAAGAAGTCTGGCAGTGGATGAAAACAAGGGGATTGTGTACGTTGGTACGGATGAAGGCTTAACTTCCTTTGAAACACCATACATAAAACCTCTTGAAAGTTTCGATAAACTTTTCGTTTATCCAAATCCGTTCACAATTTCCAGCGGTGAAAAACTTTTAACCATTGACGGATTAATAAGAGATTCCGAGATTAAAGTGCTTACCATTAATGGAACACTTGTTACACAGTTCTTTTCGCCGGGTGGAAGAACTGCTTACTGGGACGGCAAGGATGATAATGGTGAACTCGTAAGTACGGGAGTTTATCTGATTGTAGCATTTGACAGTGAGGGAAACAGTGTTGTTACAGGTAAAGTAGCTGTCCTTCGGGAGTAATTTCTTTTTCTTTTTATGATTGATCTTTCGAACATTTCTCTTCAATTCACCGGTGAATATCTCTTCCAGAATGTTAATCTGAAAATTCATTCGGGTGATAAAATTTGTTTAGTTGGTTCAAACGGAACTGGCAAATCTTCTCTGCTAAAAATGCTCGTTGGACAAATCGAACCTGAAAGCGGATCAATCAACAAACAAAAAAATATTACAATTGGTTATCTTCCACAAGATCAGGTTGTTCATCACGGAAAGACTTTAATTAATGAAGTCTTCACTGCCCTATCGGATATCAAGTCGCTTCATCAAAAAGAAGAAGAAATAATCTCTCAACTTGAATCGTCATCATTAACGGATGAAGAGAAGGAAGATATCGTAAACCAGCTTGGTGAAGTTCATCTTCGTTTGGAAGAACTAGAATCTTATAGTGCAGAATACAAGATTGAAAAAATCCTAACCGGACTTGGCTTTGCCGAAAAAGATTTCAGAAGATTGACTGATGAATTCTCAGGCGGTTGGCAGATGCGAATCGCGATGGCAAAGCTTCTTATTTCTCAAAATGATCTTCTTTTATTTGACGAACCAACAAACCATCTTGACCTCGACTCACTGCAGTGGCTGATTGGCTACATTCAAAGTTTCAAAGGTTCGATGATAATTGTTTCGCACGATAAAAATTTTGTTAATCTAACCACAAACCGAACGTGGGAAATATTTCTTCGAAAGATCAATCCTTATAACGGTAAGCTGAATGATTATTTGAAATACAAAGAAGAACGAGACCAGATGCTGATCAACCAGAGA
>JAPHUI010000419.1 GCA_026193755.1 Ignavibacteriaceae bacterium
TCACGAAGATAGTATCAAAGAGGTTAATTTTTATGGTAATTGTGGTGAAAGTGATGCACTAATAACAACAAAAAAAAATCTTGGTCTCGCAATAAGCAGTGCAGATTGTCCTGCAATTTTTATTTATGATCCGGTGCAGAAAGTAATTGCAGCAGTGCATTCCGGCTGGAGGGGAACGGAAAAGAAAATAGTGAAGAAAACCATTCAGAAATTAAAAGATAATTTTGAATCAAATCCTTCTGATATGATATGCTATATCGGACCTTCAATTTCTCAAAAGAATTATGAAGTCGGTGAAGAAGTCGCAGCTAAGTTTGAAAATAATTTTGTAAAGAAAGATAAGAATAAATTTTATCTTGATCTCTCCGGGGCAAATTTTCAAATGTTAATTGAATCAGGTGTTAATCAGAACAATATTCAGGTTTCGTGTTTATGTACTAATGAGTATAAAGACCTGCTTCATTCATACAGGCGGGATGGTTCCAGATCGGGAAGGGCTCTTGGAGTAATTGCCATGAGGGAGATACAATGAACAAGTTAGCTGTAAAAATATTTCTTGCTTATGCAATTCTTTGTTTCATCTGGGGTTCGACCTGGCTGGCTATCAGGATAGGGTTGGAATCGCTTACTCCGATATTTTCTGCAGGACTTAGATTTTCGGTTGCTTCTATCTTCATTTACGTAATAATGAGAGTAAAAAATATATCTATTCAAACCGACCGTGTTTCAATACGGCTCTATTTTTTAATGGGTTTCTTTTCGTTCGTAATTCCTTTCGGTTTGGTTTATTGGGCTGAGCAATTTGTGCCATCGGGAATGGCGGCGGTTCTGTTTGCAGTTTATCCATTCTGGGTTGTTATTTTTTCCTACATTAGAATACCTCGTGATTTTATCGGTTTCTACAAGATTTTTGGAACCATACTTGGTTTTGCTGGAATTGTAATAATTTTTTCTGATTCTTTTTCCGGAGACATAACAATTTATTTAATAGGAATGTTTGCAGTCGTCCTTAGCGGAATAATGCAGGCTTGGATTGCGGTTTCAATAAAGAAATTTGGTCATCATCTTCATCCGTTGTCTATGAATTTTATTCCGATGGTCATTGCTGGAATTTCTATGGTTTTAATTGCTTTCTTCGCTGAAGATTTAACGACGATAAAGATTAATCAAAATGCTGTTCTCTCAATATTATATCTTGCATTTTTTGGGAGTGTGATTACGTTTACTTCTTTTTATTGGTTATTAAAGCACATTAACCTGGTCATTCTTTCACTAATAGCGTTTATTACCCCAATCGTAGCACTGATTCTTGGCTATTTTATTTATAGTGAGGATTTATCTACCAGGCACTTTATCGGAACAGCTTTGGTGCTTACAGGAGTATTTTGGGCTAATCTCGGCAGTCTATTAAAACTTCGAAAAGGCACAATTTTAAAAACGACCAAAAAATAACCGTTTAGTGAAAAATAAGTTCGGTTAAAAAGTGCTGACATTTATTTAATTTTAGACAAATAATATTTAATGCTTATTAAATGATCAATATAATCAGAATAAAAAACGCTACATTCTATGGTTATCACGGAGTTAGCAGTGAAGAACAAAATGTTGGCGGTAAATATGAGGCTGATATAGATATTTATACTGATTTTTCTGAGGCTGCGGATAGGGATGATTTGAGTAAAACTGTAGATTATTATCAGGTTTATTCCTTTCTTAATCAATTTACAGTGAAGCAAAAATATTTTTTAATTGAAGCATTAGCTTTAGAAATTGCAGATGAAATATTGAAGAAATTTGACAGTATATTAAAAGTTGCCGTTAGGGTAAGAAAAAATAATCCACCACTTGGCGGGGTTGTTGATTGTGTGGAAGCGGAAGTAATTAAAGATAGGAATGAACTAAAATCTTAATCTTGAAATTTGAATGAATAACGTTGCATATATTGGAATAGGTTCAAATGTTGGAGTTCAGATTAACAAAATTGATTTTGCGGTTGAACTGATCAATGAAAGTCCTTACTGCGAAGTCACCGCTGTGTCCTCGATATATGAGTCGTTGCCTTACGGACAGATTGAGCAGGAAGATTTTTTTAACGCTGTCATTGAGGTCAAAACATACTTCGAACCAAAAGATCTTTTCCATTTCTTAAAATCGATTGAAAAACAGGTTGGAAGAAAACTAGCTGAAAAATGGGGTCCACGAGAAATAGACCTTGATATTTTATTCTATAATGATTTGATTTATTCAGATGAAGATATTAAAATTCCGCATAAGGATATGCTAAACAGAGATTTTGTCGTTGTTCCTTTAATTGAAATTGCCCCTGATTTAATTCATCCGGAATTGCATAAAAAAATTTCTGAAATGAGTATTTTTCAGCCTAAAGTTAATGAGCCGTTGACTCAAACCAGTAAAACATATATTATCAGGAAAATTCCTCATAAAGTTCTCATATAATGAGCGAAACAGAAAACTCAAAAACAGATTTACGATATATTGCAATTGAGGGGGTAATTGGCGCGGGTAAGACCAGTCTTGCAAAAAAGATAAGAGACCGGCTTAATGCAAAACTTATTTTAGAACAATTTGAAGAAAACCCTTTCCTCGAAAAATTTTATATCGATAGAAAACGATTTGCA
>JAPHUI010000362.1 GCA_026193755.1 Ignavibacteriaceae bacterium
ATATTCTGTTCCGTAAGATTATTAGCAGTTGAAGATAATAGTCTTTGCATTCCACCCCAGTTTAACTCTTTTTGCCGCAAATCTGGTTTGCCATTATATGTGCCGGGTGTATCCGGAAGAAATACGTAGTCAAGTACAGTAACCTGCTGATCGGAACGGGCGACCTGTTTTCTACCCCCATAAATACTATCAACTACAACGTCCGAAGGAGTAACAGTGTACCAAAAACTTTTTGCTTTGTAACTCATTATTGAATCTTTTGGTAAACCACCTATACCATTTAATCGTAACGGAACACTTAGATCTTTCCACCCTGTATAATTTACACCCACCGGAATAATTCTTTTCGCACCTTCAAAGTCATCAATGTATGCAATACTTTTACCCTGATCGGAAGCGATTGTACTCTTTTTTGTGTTAGGATCAGGTGACATATAAGCGTATTCCCCGTTGAATGTAAAGTTTGACATTTCTTTTGTAGAAATAAACATATCCAGTAAGTTTGTAAGAAAAGGCAGATCGGCAGATGTTTTAAAATCAGCACCCATAATCGTATTGCTTAGTGGTTCTTCACCAATTCTTACTTTGTCACTTAGGGTTTGCTGGTTAAGGTTCATAATTGTAAATCCGAGAGAGGTTTTATCAGAAAAATCATAAATACCTCGTGCACCAAGAAGCGTTTTAGATGCCAGCTGAAAAAGATCATTTTGCTCATAAGTGATTTTAAGATCGGCACCGGGCACTAAGGCTGCATCATTTCTAATAGTAAGCTGTCCGATATTGTAATCGACTGTATAATCTACTCCTTCTTTAAGTTCGCGACCATTTAATAGTACCTTTACAGAATTTTCAACTACATTAAAACCAAGAGGATAGATTGCAGAACTTTCACCGGTATTTTTACCTGATAATGCCCATTTATCAGGTCCTTTATCCTGTTGCGCAAAAGTTTTGGTTGTATCATATACCTTTTGATATTTTTTATCCTCCAACCCTGACGGAATGTCTCTGCCAAAAGGTTCAAGTGTGGGAAAAATAATTTCACCTGTTTCAGGTAATATTGTAATTCCCGGTCGCCAGTCGAATATATTGTCCGGAGTTGGACTACCGCCTGATCCCTGCCTATCAAGTCCGAAAGCCTGGATCAGCCTCACATTATTCCCCTGAGTTGTTTGTAATTCTTCTGTTGGATCCTGTCCAACAAGTTCGTACAATATTTTAAATTCGAAACCCTCTTGTTTAACATTCCTTGCCCCGGTTGGGTAAATATTCTTGAGCTTAAGGCTCCAGGCTTCTGCAAATTGTGGTTGAAGATTCTTTGGTTTGACAAGTTTTAAAACGATTAACGTATCGTTTTGCGTAACTGTGTTTAAGAATTGACCATAAGTATTATTATTTGTTCCTTGTTTAAATGCAACGGCAATTATATCCTGATCATTTAGTGAAGTCTTAAAGGAAATATAACCGGTTTCAGGATGAAGCACGTAGTCAACACCATCCGTTAAGCGAAGAAACCTGCCGGTTTCTGACCTGCCAGCAATAGGATTCTCAAGTGGTTGTTTCAGGGAGTCAGGATAAGCACCTCCAACTTGCGTCAGCGTTGGCAAATCAATAAAGCAATTTGCGTATCTTATTTTCGATTGATCTGCAACTATCTGGTTTAAAGATTTCCATACTTCAATTTCATTAACCTGATATTCCGGATTAACCTGTGATGGTACATTGTTGTAAAAATTTTCGAATAGGTTTAGATTCCGGTCAGAATAGGCTTTATCAATAAAATAATGATTTTCAGAATAATTATAAGCCCTTATTGAATAATCCTGCGAAGTTGAACCACCGGAAACTGCGACTTCTTTAGTTTCACCTTTCTTCTGACTTGCAAGAGCGGTTAACCTGAAGGGACCCATTTTAAATTGAGCTTTAATACCAAAAAGTGCTTCCGCTCCGCCAATCAAGGATGGGGTTTGCATCGAAACGTTACCAGCTTCAATACTTTGAATAATTTCGTCTTCATATCCAGTGTATTTTATTTTTAGCTGGTTCTCATATTCAAAAGTTCTTTCGGTATTCCAATCAGCACTTATGTTAAGTTTGTCACCAATAGTGCCACTAACATTAATTTGAACCTGCTGTTTGAAATCCGGTTCATTCCTCGTATTACCAAGCCGCGAAGCAGTAACACCTTCAGTTGTTTCACTTCTCCACGCTCCGTGGATTTGCACCGAACCTCCAATCTTCAGACTAATCTTTGGCTCCCCGAATATGCTAAGCACACCAACACTGGGTAACGGAATTTCAAAATCAGTAAAACTTGTTATCAATTCGCCAAGACCTAATTTCCCCTCTTTAAGCTTATATTCATAACCCAACTTTTCCCAGCTCTCTCTTTCTTTAAGTGCAAGCTTCATGTTGATGTAATCATCAATTGGCATCCTTAAAGCTAGTTTGGATTCCTGAGGTCCAACCATTTCCCGAACCTCAACATATTGTCCTGTAGAATCGATGGTTACTGTTCTTCGCCTAAAAGTAGGAGAGGGTTGAACAAAGAATTTTGATTGTTTTTTCTCACTCTGCTCAACATAAGGTTCATCTTCCCGATGGTACCTAAATTGTTCCAGTCTTGCAGTTGAGTCGATTTCGCGCCAATCAATTTTAACAGTGTCTTTTGCAGCGAGAGTATCAGTATTTGTAATAGTTGAATCAAGAGAAATAAAACTGGAGTCGGATTTTATCAATGTCGAATCTAAAAATTTCTTTTCATCGGAATCGGCAGGCGGAATTTCAAATTCGTCACCCAAATCTGGTGGAGCCTGATAAATAATCATATCCTTGATAAGCTTAAGTGGGGTTATTCTATCATCTGAGTGGTCAGGATTTAAACCAGAATTTTCTTTTTCTTCCTGTTCAAGATTTTCTAAATATTCTTCTGAAACGGTTTTAAAACAGGCATCAAGCCACATTACATGGTTGAGCTGAGGTTTTTGAGGCGAGTGGAACCCGAGATTTATTCCAGCAAAGAAAATAATCAAAGAGAGCAAAATAATGCGGATAATCTCTTTAACCAGATTTACGACCTTGTGTCTGATGAATTTTCCTTAAGGATATTTCAGTATTTGAGCAAAAACAAATAGTAGAAAATTATTCTATATTTTATCCTTTCTATTTTGTAGGTCGAAAATTTAGACAAACCGCTATATTTCTTCAAGCTAAAATTAAGCCAAACAATCAAAATTACAAGGAAAATTTAATTCCTAAAAGAATTCTTTCTGAGGTAAAATTTTTGCACCTGCGGCCTGCATTTTTATCATACTCAAGAAGAACTTGTCAGTCGTTGAATTAATTCTCTGTGACCTGGAAATTTCTTAAGCAGGAATTCTCTTTTACCCAATTTAAAATCTTCAAACTCAAAACCGGGTGAAACGGTACAACCGAAAAGTGAAAATGATTTCTTATCATCTACTTCTGCAGCAAACCAACAATGTTTTTCTATGGCAATTTGAAATTCTGCATCATCAGATCTTCCGAGTTTTCTTATTGTTAATTCTCCCTCCGGATTAATAATATAAATTTTTAAATCGGAACCATCATAAAAATGCCACAGTTCATCTGATTGCAAAAGATGGAATGCAGAAAACTGGTTTCCTTCAAGCAGAAAATAAATCGATGTAGAAAAATTCCTGGATGATTTGTA
>JAPHUI010000001.1 GCA_026193755.1 Ignavibacteriaceae bacterium
ATAACCGTTGTTGCATTTGTATTCTCCGGCCACCAGTACCAGTAATTGTTATGCGGACAGACAACTTCCGGCAGCAGATACTTTTTTCTGTAGTATTCAATAGCTCCTGCCTCACCATAGTTGTTGCAGTAAACAACTGTATTTTTTCTTTCACTGTCCGGGAGTGATTGAAATACTTTTGAGACGTCTTGTGCAAGATCTTTCCAGCCAAACATATCGGCATAAAACTGTGGTAGCTCGGTTACGTGTCCTTCATTATTTGGTGCTTTTAATATTAATGCTGACTGGTAACCAAGGAAAGTCTGGACCGGAAGTAGCGGACGAGCCAGTGGTGACAGAAAGATTCCAAGCACAACAACAGGAATTGCAAGAGCGAATTTTAGGCGCTTCAATCTTGCATTCCATTTCATTATCATAACAGCACCACCGGCAAATAGAATTTGAAATGCGGGGGCTATATATTCTGCCTTACTATGCCAGTTGATAAAAAGAATAGCAAAGGTAACAAGCCATATATAACCAACTGGACGAAAGATCCGGGAGTTTTTATTAAAGAAATAAAACACTAGTCCGGGAATCCATATTAAAAAAGAAAGAGGATTAAAAATTAAAATCATATCGAGCATAAATGACACAGGAGTTAGTCCGCCGTACTTTCTTTGAGCAGCATTTCTCATAAATTCAAGATGAGCCAGGTTATGTGTTAAATTCCAGATGATATATGGTGAGAAAATTAGCAAAGCTATTCCGGCAGCAATGTATGGATACTTTGTTTTAAGTTCTTCTCTCAGCGGTGTAAACAGAGTGCCGATAAATACTCCGGCTCCTAACCATAGCATACTTGTTTTGTTAAGCAGCCCTAGCCCGATTACAACACCGAGCGCATACCATAGATTGCTGTTCGTAGATTCGGAAATCTGAAGGAAAATATAAGCAGCCAGAATCCAGAAAAAGAAATCAAAAACATTCATTGAATAGATGGTTATCATTCCGAGGAAAATTGGGGATAGCATAAAAGTAACCATCGCGATAATTACAGCACTCCTACCGCCTCCAAGCCTGAAGGTAAAAAGTCCGAGAAAAAATAAAGTTGCGGAACTAACAAATGCAGGGAGTAATCTTATAACAAAAAGTGAATCACCGAGAAAAAACTTCCAGACAGCAAGCACCCAGATAGAAAGGGGCGGCTGATCAACATATCCAAATGCTGGTCTGTTTGCGCAGGCAATGTAGTAAAGCTCATCACGGAAAATACCATAGGATGTAAAATAAAGTGTAGCAATATATATGAGAAGGTTAAGGATGGAAATTGATAGAATGATATTTAATATTTTCTCGTTCCTTTTAGCAACCGGATCTTCGGTAACAGTTTTTCTCAATTCTAATCTCCCTAAGAATTTATATTCCTAATAACAGCTAAATGTAATTTAATAATCTTCTAAGAAGTTCATAAAAAATTGTGCAAAATATTTTTATGGAGATTTGATTTTTTCAGGGAATTAGAGGACGTCATAGTTTGATGGCGGCGTCACTGGTGACGATTGGATAACTATTTTATTTCTTCACTTAATTGATGCGATTATCATGCAAAAATTACACAATTTGAGATTTGCATTATTAGCCTTGTTTTGTTCAAACTCAGTCTGAAAGCAATAGAATAAAGCTCTCCAATATCTTCGATTTCCATCAGTTCTCATACAATAAAAAAATAAATTAAAATCCGTTATCACTTTTGCTTCCTTTTACTGCGTTTAATAATAGAAGCACAAATAATTATTAACCAACTAAGGAGCAATAAAATGAAAAACTTAATTAAACTCGCTTTTGCAATGATACTTGCAGCTCTATTATTTACTGCCTGCAGTAATGAAGACAATCCAATAGGTCCAACTGATCCCGGAGGTAATAATGGTGGTGGTGAGCCAATCGTTATTAATACTCCAAGATATATGCACATTGAAAATATATCGGTTAAACATTTCCCCAAAAACAAACCAAATGGAGATACCTGGGATTGGAATCCTCTTTCTCCAACAGAGAGAAAACCTGATATCGAAGTTGTTCTTCAAAGATCAGGAAACTATCTGCCGGCATTCTGGTCTGACAAAAGAATGAATGCCAATTACACTAGTACGTATGTATTTACACAACCAGCTTCAGAATATGACGGAGAACTTCCTTACGATGTACCTTATGGACAGACATGGAAAGTAAACCTTATCGATGATGACTTTGGTGGTAACGATCATATGGGTTCTGTAACAGTGAAGCCCTCTTCAATTTACAATGATGATAATGCAACTAACTTTAACAAAACACTATCAAGCGGTGATCTGAAAATTAAAGTTAGAGGTGCTTGGATTTATTAAAATATAAAGGATGTCACGGTGTAGCTGTGACATCCAATTTATCTGCATCAGCATTGCTCAGCAACTCCCGGTATTTCATGGCCTTATCCTTTTTTCCCCATATCTCATAATTTTTTATCATTATTTTCAAATCACTGATTGTTAACCTGTCATCCTTTCCTCTTTTAACCAGTAAATTATCATAAGCTTTTAGTAAAATTTTTTCCGCCTCTTCGTATTTACCTTCCCTTGAATAACATTTACCTAAAAGACTTTCTGCATAAGAAATATTCCAGTGATCTGCTGGAAGCTTTTTTCTGTATGCCTCAAGTCCTTTCTTGATATTTTGTTCAGCTTCGGCAAAGCTTTTTGTTTCAATGAGCGCATTTCCTAATCCGAGGAAAGCATTTGCCGTTTGTGGATGATCTTCACCCAGCATTTTTATTCTCAACGAAAGAGATTTTCTATACAATTCAACTGCTTCTTTATACCTTTCCTCACTGGTCAGAAGTGCGGCATAAATATTCAGACTTGTAACCACATTCGGATGATTCTCTCCAAGCAACTCAATCCTCATATCTAAAGCTGACTTTAATAAAGGTTCAGCAAGTTTATACTTACCCCACCGGTTATAGAGCACGCCAAGATTGCTCATACTGGTTGCAACTTCCGGATGTTTTTCTCCATATATTTTTGTATTCAGGGCTAATGATTCTTTATAAAGTTTTTCAGCTTTCGCATAATCTCCTTTATCACTAAGAATTCCGGCAAGGTTATTTAAATCCAAAGCAATGTAAGGGTGTTCTTCACCTAAAAGTTTTTTATCTAGTTCAAGTACTTCAGAATATAATTTTTCAGCATCGTTTAAATCGCCCATTAATGCAGTGTTTGATGCAAGGTTATACAGATCGGTTGACACTACAGGATGAAGATTACCAAATAGTTTTTTATCAATCTCTACTGTTTCGTTGAATAATTTTGAAGCTTCTTCATATTCACCCATCTGCTGAAGAAGGAAAGCCAGGTTTCCTATTGTTTCAGTGACCGATGGATGAATTTTGCCGTAAATTTTTTCTTTTTTCTGAAGAGCTTCTTCAAGTAATTTTTTTGCTTCCTCAAATTCTCCCATATCCTCTTTAAGCAGTGCAAGATTGTTCATTGATTGAGCAACTTCCGGACTTTCCGAAGATAATAACTTTTTACGTATCGCTAACGAGGCGGCTAATAATTTTTCGGATTGATCATAATCTCCCTCTTCACGAAGAACCATTGCTAAGTCGTTCATACTTTCGGCAGCTTCAAGACTTTCTTCACCGTAAATATTTTTTCTCTTCTTTAGAGCTTTGTTAAATTTTTCTATTGCTGATTCGTATTCTCCCATTGCAAAATTTAAGTTGGCCAGATCGTTAAGACTTTTTACTGTTTCAGGACTATTACTTCCCAACAGAGAATCATTAATTGAATAGGATTTTTGTAGAAGCACAAGAGCATTATCATACAACCCAAGACTTTTATAAACATTACCGGTAACATCGAGCATATTTGCCATCACTTCCGGCTGATCTGATAATTCACTTTCAATTCGTTTTACACCGATATCCAGCAACTCCCGTGCTGTGATAGTTTCACCTCTGGACTGTTCAGGATCAGAGACCTGGAATATACCTGCAAGAAATTCAGAAACTTTTTTGGATTTCTCTGCTTCCAGTTGAGCTTTGTCTCTTTCTTCTGCAAGCTGTATCGTATAAAAAACAGTAACAACTGTAATTATCAGGACAGCAATCGAAGCAACAACAACTCCGACTTTGTGTCTTTGAATAAATTTTCTGGCTCTGTAACCAGCAGTGCTTTTACGAGCAGATACGGGTAATTCGTTAAGATGGTTATTAATATCTGTTATGAGTTGAGCTATTGAACTATATCTTCTTTCTGGTTCTTTTCGGATTGCCATTAAACAGATATTATCGAGATCACCAGCAATTCTTTTCTTCAATTTCGAAACCGTAGTCTTACGTTTTTCTGTAATAAACTTTGAAGTTATTTTATTTTCATCATCGGTTTCGGAGACTGATATTTTAGTGATCATTGTGCTTGGCTTTTGCGGCTCTGTTAGGCAAATTATTCTCTCCATCTCAAGAGCTGAGGTAGATTTTATTTCATAAGGCGGACAACCAGTGAGTAACTGGTATAGAATTAATCCCAAAGAATAGATATCGGTTGCCGTGCTTACAGGTTCTCCTCTCACCTGTTCGGGTGACGCATACTCCGGCGTCATCACTCTAATCCCGGTTCGGGTTACAAACTTTTGCTCTTCATCTTCCTCAAATACTTTGGCTATTCCAAAATCAAGCAGCTTAACCCTTCCATCTTCCTGAACCAGAATGTTGCTCGGTTTAATATCCCTGTGTATTACAAGATTTTGATGTGCATATAAAACTGCTTCACAAACTTTTATAAACAGCGCAAGCCTTTGTTCGATGTTTAGATTATTATCATCGCAATATTTTGTAATCGGTTTGCCTTCTACATACTCCATCGTGAAATATGGAAGACCCAATTCAGAAATGCCGCCATCCAATAGCCTTGCAATGTTTGGATGCTGAAGTCTCGCCAGTATTTGTCTTTCTTCTTCAAACCGGGCAACTATTTCTTGAGAATTCATTCCAGGTTTAACAATCTTCAGAGCAACTTTTTGTTCAAAATGTCCGTCAACTCTTTCAGCCAGATAAACAGAGCCCATCCCACCGAAACCAATCTGATTTATCGCCCGGTAATTCCCGAATGTTTTTCCATCGAGAGTTGCATCATCAAAAGCAATAAAATCTGTTGCAGAGACTGAGAAAATACTATGCTCTTTTTCATCAGCCTGAAGCAAAGAGATTACCTCATCAAAAAGTCCTTTGTCATCACCACATTCACTTTTCAAGTAGCTTTCTCTTTTAGAAGACTCAAGCTCAAGAGCTATTTCAAACAGTGATTGTATTTTTTCCCATCGACCGGGATTCATTAGAATAATTCTTAATAATTTATGATTTGTAATTGAGTTTAAAGATCCTGCTTCAATTCTCTGCTCAGCCATGCTTTGGCTAAACGAAAATCTCTTCGAACAGTTGGAACAGAAACATTCAGTATCTCTGCAATTTCTTCGTGATTCAATCCTACAAAAAACCAATGCTCGATTATTTTTGATTGTCTTTGATTTAGTCGTTCTAGTTTTTTCAAAGCTTCGTCAAGAGCAATCAGTTCTTCCGGTTTTGATTCACGTTTCATCTTATCATCAATAAATGTTGCAATAACCTGGTTACCTCCACGCTTTTGTGCTATTCGGGCATTTGCATAATTAATTAATATCCTTCGCATTGCCTGCGAGGCTATACCAAAAAAGTGAGCCCTGTTCTGCCAGGTAATTTTATCCTGGTCAACAAGTTTCATATACGCTTCATGAACAAGTGCGGTTGCATTTAAGGTGTGATTACTCCTTTCACCTCTCAAATGCATATGAGCAAGCTGGTGCATTTCCTTATAAACCAACGGCATCAGCAAATCCACAGCCTGCCGGTTTCCTTTGCTAAGGTCAAATAAAAGCTGTGTTACCTGGTTTTTGGAATCATCTATCAAATTGGAAAATCCTTACAATCATCAAAAATTGAACAAAAATATGTAAAAAATATTTTCGAATTCCGTTATCACTTTAACAAAAAATTCCTGCGTTTAGTTATTGAAGCCTAATAATTAAAAATTCAAATAAGATTAAAACGAAGCAGATAAAAGAATTCATTAAAAAGTAAAGTAGTAAATGATAGTAATTATTACAAACAAAATAATCAATCAATTAAGAGGAAACACAATGAACACAATCAAACAAACTGCAAAGGGCTTGTTAACAATCTTAGCTTTATTAATAGCAATGATAAACTTTTCTGCCTGCTCAAAGGATGAAAACCCTGTATCGCCCGGTGAAACAAATATTAGCGGAAGCTGGAAAGGACCCTTCAACCATCCTGCGTACTATTCCGGTTACCTGGAAATGAGCGTAGTGCAGAATAACAACAATGTAACGGGAACATTTCACTTATACCTTTCACCCGGTTACAGCGGCGAGGATTACTACGGCAACGTTACAGGTTCACCTTCGAATAACGGAAAGTATAATCTTTCTCTCATCAATACCGACTTTACTTATGCCTGCGACCTAACTTTAAATCCGGATTCCCTAAGCGGTAACTGGGTATCAACCAGCAATGGAACAACTGGAACACTTACAGTAATTAAACAATAATTCAATTAATACATTAACTAAAGAGGACTAAAATGAAAAAGAAATCTTTTCTAACGGCTGTAATATTTAAGCTTACAGCTTTTGTTTCGCTGCTGATATTATTTTCGGCTTGCGATAAATCATCGGATGGACCCACTGATCCAAACGGCGGTAACAATAATCAACCTGTTGTTAAAGAATATGTAACTGCTACACGGGGATGGCACAGCATAAATGGTACAAACGGAATAACAAGTACCGGTGATGCAATTTCACCCAATCCCGGGTCAGGTGGATGGATGACTGGCTATGCAAATATAAACGTAGGAGTATTTTCACATCCCGTTGTTACAACATACGTTGAAAATGATCGCATCGGTGATCCTGGCAATTACAGAGTTGAAACGACATTTTATTGGAAAGGTTCTATCGCGGGTAACGGACTCGCGGGTGCAGGAGCTCACGTAGAAATAACAATGGAAGTACGCGACTTCAGCAACAACATTATTACAACTCTTGATATCCACGATAAAGAAGTGAAAGAATCTTTCCTCCAGATTGGCGGTATTATAGACCAGGGCAGTAAAAACATCGCTGTAGATTTTAACCTTCCTGCTGGAAAAACCGGTTTTAAAGTAAGATTTAAAATGAAGGTTGAAGCATGGTCTGGTTTGCTTGGTGCAATTACACAATGCCACTTCTGGGATAGACCAAATCTTGGTAGAGGTGCGGGATGGACTTTGCTTAAAATAACAGAATTAAAAAATTAACTGGTCACGTTACATTAAGAAGCACTTTCTTGCAAGAGAGAGTGCTTTTTGTTTTTATTCACTTCCTCAAAAATTTTCTTATCAAATCAAAAAGCGCTGAGGGTTCTTCTACCTGCGGATTATGACCACTTCTTTCGAACATAACAAACTCAGCCTGCGGACAGTAAATTTTATACTCCACCATCATTAGCGGGACAGCAACGAGGTCATAGCGTCCACCATAAATAAGTATTGGCATTTTCAAATCTTTTAACTTTTTCCTGTAATCAAAAGTCCCGATATCGCCGGTAAATTCAAAGTCGCCGTCCCTTCCAACCATTCCCTAATGCAATTTCCTGTGTATTGGATTCGGATATTGCTTTTTTGCCCGGTTTAATCTCGGCATAAAGCTTGTTATTTATTCCTGTTTCAACATACGGGATAAAAGCATTATTTTTACTACAAGCTTTATACTCATTTATTATGATTAAAAAAATCATCTCCCCGATTCTAAATTGTTGGCCTTCCTATTCTAATATTTACTTTCATTTAGAAAAAAGGGTGCAATCCCCATCAAATAATTTCAAGGTTCAGTTATGAAAAAAATTACTTTTTTACTTTTTGTTTTTCTTGGTGTTTATGCTAGTCTTAATGCGCAGGTTATTGAAAAAACTTATTACTTCGATAATTATCAGGTAACTCAAATTGATAATTACGAGACAATCAATTTTAGCAATACATTGCTTACCGGTAAGACGGGTGAACCGGTTCTCCCTTATCATTCTATATCATTATTATTACCTCCGGGTGAAATAGCCGAATCAATAGAAATGATTGGTGAAGACGAAACTACTATTCCCGGTAATTTCACAATTTACCCGCAGCAGTTTGTTCGTCCGATTTCAGAAGAAACCAGCGGCGAATTTGTTAAAAACGAACTCATTTATTCCATGACAGGTGCTTATCCATCCTCACAAACCGGCGAAATAATTACACAATTTATGAATGGATACTCAGTTGCTCTTTCTGCTTTTACGCCTTTAAAATATTATCC
>JAPHUI010000022.1 GCA_026193755.1 Ignavibacteriaceae bacterium
AGATTTGTATATAAACTATCTAGTTTCATCACGTGTGCCTTAACATCGAATTCCTTAGCTCTAATTAAACCCTCCTGAACAAGATTAGTCCTTAACTGAGGATTATCAATTAGATTTGTAATCGCATCTGCTATAGCTTTAGGACTCTTTGGTGGAACTAGTAATCCACTTCTCATATTTATAACTACTTCCCTTATTCCATCAACATTTGTTGCAACTATAGGTATACCTGCAGCCATAGCCTCCAACAGAACAATTCCAAAACCCTCTAAAATAGATGGAAGGACAAAAATATCCATTCTATTATAGAAAGGAATTACATCTACAAATTTACCTAAAAAATTAACTGAATTACTAATGTTTAATTTACTACTCAAATTTTTGAGTTCACTTAGGGCAGATCCATCGCCAATAATGTCCAGTTTGACAGTTGGAAACCTAGTTAAAATTATTTTCATTGCCAATAATAAGTAATTAAGTCCTTTTTCGGGTTCAAGCCTGCCGACGGTACCTATAACTAGTTCTTTTTTATTTGAAATACTCTCGCGAATCTTTCCATTGTGGTATTTTTGGTAATCAATGCAATTTGGTAATACAAAGATTTTGTTTTCAGGTACGAATTCATACTTGGTTAAACTATTCTTAACTGATTCCGAAATAGCAATCACTTTTTTATTTATGCGAATACTTAACAGTTCAAACAAGATAAAAACGTTGTGTTTTTTAGGATTTACGATACTATGCTTTTGCGTAATAAGAACGGCTCGTCTATAAAATAAGTGAGCGATTGATGCATATATTCTGGGTTGGAATAAATGCGTATGTATTATATCAGGTCGAATTTTTCGAAATAATTTAAAAATGAACAGTACAGCAATTGGATTAAATTTGTTCTTGATTTTCAGATTAATAACGGCAGCATATTTTAATATTTCCAGATAGAGATCGTCAGGCTTTTCTCTTAAGCAACATACATTCAAACTATATTTATTCTTGTCTAGATTCTTTAAATAATACAAAAGCAATTTTTCTGCTCCCCCGATTCCCAAACTTGTAATTATGTAAAGAATTTTTGTTTTTTCCATATTGAATGATCTTCAATTTT
Organism: Ignavibacteriaceae bacterium; assembly: GCA_026193755.1. Classification (GTDB taxonomy): domain Bacteria; phylum Bacteroidota; class Ignavibacteria; order Ignavibacteriales; family Ignavibacteriaceae; genus IGN2. The sequence goes on from JAPHUI010000022.1 coordinate 1,106, forward strand.
CATTCTATTTTTAGAAAAATTGCAATTAGATTTGATAAAATGTGGATCATGAATTGAGTTTATTAGGGGACATATAATTGAAAAAATATTGCGTTTAATTGATCTAAAAATTCTAAGAACCGTAATAACCTAATATACATTTAAAAGATTATTCTTAAATATTATAATTTAATTTCTAAAAAGTAAAATTAGTTATTGTTTTTTATGATTCTTCAAGATATTAAATACTTTAAAAAAACAATAATAATTAATTAACTTTCTGAAAATGATGCTTCAATGGTTATTTAAGTCTAACTGTATTTTTTTTATAAAAATTGTTAAATTTACACCAATTCCTTTTTCGAGTAATATTTTTTATGTACTTATCAAAGTTATAAACTCACTATCCTTTACTTAAATTGAGATAAAAATCCTTAATCACATGAAATGAATCTTAATCATTTAATAAAACTAATCGTTGAATATCTAGTTATTAAGAGAAACAATAATTGTTGAGTTGTTATATAATGCAACTTATAGATAATAAGTTATCCTATGAGAATTAATTTATTTGTTAAATTATTCATTAACTAAAATTTCCCATGCAATTTAAATAATTATTAATGATAGCTAATAAGAAATCAATTTATTTAATTATTACTTTACTTGATTTTGTTCTTCTCAACTTTTCATTTATTGTTGCTGCACTTTTAACACAAACCTCTGAGTTGAATTTAGAAAAAAATTATGTTTATTTACTTATTCTTATTCTGAACTTTACCTGGTATTTTTATACCAGTTCAACAGGTTTTTACCAGGAATTTTTAACTCGACCATTCCCCATCCAATTTTTTAATATTCTTAAGTTATCATTATTAATAACAATTGTTAGTATTCTATTCTTTTTTGTAATTAAACAACCACTTTATACTCGAATCTTTATACTGATAAATGGATTTTTAGTTCTTGTTACAATAACAACAAGAACTATTATTTCAAAAAGTGCACTAAGAACTTTAAGAAATAAGGGCAAATCTATAAGAAATTTACTAATAATAGGCGCTGAGGAAATAGGGAGGAGGTTTAAAGAAGTTATCATTAAGAATCCTGAGTTCGGGCATAGATTTATTGGTTTTATTGATAATATTCAGTCTAAGAATGTAATTGGTACAATTTCAGATCTTGACAAAATAATAAAACAGAATGCTGTTGAAGATGTAGTTATTGCATTGCATAATAATTCCACTGAAAACTTAGACGAGATAGTTAACATTTGTAACAAGAATGCAGTTAAAATTCATGTTATTCCCGATTACTTTAAATTTTTATCGGGCAGGTTTCAGATTAGCACAGTAAGTAATCTTCCAGTTATTACTATCAGAGATGAACCACTAAATGAAGTTATCAGACGACTCATCAAAAGAATCTTCGATCTTACATTTTCACTAACGATAATAATTTTCGTTCTCTCCTGGCTTTTTCCTGTTTTATGGATCATAATTCGGTTTGACTCTTCTGGTCCAGCGTTGTTCGTTCAGGAGAGATTTGGTGTTAGAAAAAGAAAATTTAAATGTTATAAATTTAGAACTCTTACATATGAAAAAAGGAATCCAGCCATATTCGAGCCAATTATTCAAAAAGATCCAAGAGTAACTCGAGTCGGAAAATTTTTAAGAAAAACTAATATAGATGAACTTCCGCAATTTTTTAATGTTCTTAAAGGTGATATGTCGGTTGTTGGACCAAGGCCTCTTCCACTTGGTGTTGAGAGGGTATATGAAAAGGTTTTCGAAGAGATAAAAATGAGATACAATGTCAGACCTGGAGTTACTGGATGGGCCCAGATAAATGGTTTGAGGGGTGAGGTAGCCGATGAAGAAGAAAATAAAAAACGTATAGTTGATAAGATGAAATATGACCTCTGGTATATTGAGAATTGGTCAATGAAACTTGATTTTCAAATAATTTTACTTACAATATGGCATATGGTTAGGGGAGATACGAAAGGTTTTTAGTTTTTCAGGGTTCTCCTACTTATCGAACACTACTCCAATTCATTTCTGGTTAGTTAGAAACTGATATACTTTTTAACTTATTGCATTGTATTGAATAACTTTTTTTTGCACTTGCCTCGATATGCTCAAAGTGCTATGTTTCGTTTAAATTTTCAACCTTCAAGGAGCTAAATGAAAGTAATATCCCGTTCACTTTTTGTTATTTTTATTCTGTTTCTTTCCAACGTCAAATCCTTTACACAAACTTATAAAGTTATTGAATCCGGAAATGATCATATTATAATTGAATTTAATTTTGTTAATTCTTATCGAGTTATTGATACACTCGAAGATGGGAGAACCTTTCAAAAAATTAGGGGAAGGGATTATTCTTTTAGAAATCCCGGTGATCCTTGGGTCCCCGAATTTATGGTTTTAGGAGGAATACCCTTCGGAAGCAAGCCTTCATTTAAAATCATTGATCAAAAACAGTCCGTAATTAAAAATCAATTTATTATACCATTCCCTGAGGAAGATCCTGCTTTTGTAAAAGAAGACTTTGATAAAATAAATAAAGACATCTATTCCAGGAATGAGTTGTTTCCTAATCTTGCAGTAAAATTAGACGAAAGTTATATAGTCAGGTACGCAAACATAATTCCCATTAAGATTGCTCCTTATCAATTTAATCCTGTAACCAGAGACCTTGTTTTCAATTATTACGTTAAAATAAGAATTGATTTTAACTCTAAGAATACAGGTAATTTCGTATCATACATCGATGGTATGACGGATGAGCTATTACGGGAATCAGTTATAAACTATAACGAAGCCAAAAGTTTTACCGGAAAATCTAACGGTGGAGATTCACCATCTTCAATTAATTCTAATTGGTATAACCCTAATAAAAATTATTTTAAGATTTATGTTAAGAAAAAGGATGTTTACCGTATAACTTATGAAGAATTAGTTTCAGCCGGAGTGCCATTAGGATCAAATACTCCTGTACATAAATTAGAATTATTTAACGATGGACTTCCTACTCCTATCGATGTGTTTGATAACAATTCTGACTCTTTTTTTAATAGTGGTGATTATTTTAAATTTGTCGGATATCCTCCTACAGCCTCCCCTTATTGCTGGTTGAATATTTATAACCTAAGTAACGTTTATTGGTTTTCTTACCAGAGTGATTCTACCGGACTTCACTATTATAAGACACCCAACGTGATAAATAATTATAATCGCTCATATTACAATAATTTAACAACACTTCATTTTGAGCGAGATTCTTTGTATGAGCATTTGGGATATGCTCCAGATGATAGACGAGATTTTTGGTTTTGGGATAAAGCTTATTCCCGTGAAGGAGTTTCAGCGAAAGCTTTTGCAAATTACTTTGAGTCTTTTCCAGGCTGGTATTCTGACTCTATCTATGTGCGTATAAAAGTTGCTATGCAAGGAATAAGCAATAGTGGTATATGCCCAATGGACCATAAAGCATACATTATGATAAATAATAAAACTGTTGGGGATATAATATGGAATGGACAAGATGATGTTGTTTATAATAGAAGATTTTCTACTGATCCGGACAGTTTTCATATCTATCTTGGTAACTGGTTTCAGGTAGAAGTAAGGGGTGATATATGCACGGATGCTGATGATGAAATTAGAGTTAACTGGTATGAATTTGAATACTGGAGAGGGAACTCAGCATTTGGAAAGTACTACAACTTTAAGAATTATGATGTCAACGGTATAAACCGTTATGCAATGTATGATTGGGAAGGTAACGACATGAGGATTTATATGCCCGATAAACATAAAATGATTTACCTTCCAAATACAAGTAATTTTGAACAGTTTGTTGATACACTACATTCCGAAACGGAGTACTTTTTAGCTGCGAGTGATTATTACTCAAATGTTGACTCAATAATTTCTGACATTCCATCTGATCTACACAATTCAAGTAATGGTGCTGACTATGTGATAATTATGCATAGTAAATTTAAGGATATCGCAACCCAGCTTGCCAACTTCAGATCAAATAACTTTCCCGATGAAAATATTCCTAATCCAAGAATAGAAGTTATAGATGTGCAGCAAATTTATGATGAGTTTTCCTTTGGCTTATTTGATCCTTACGCAATCAAAAGCTATGTAAAATATGCTTTTGAAAACTGGCAGTTACCAGCACCCTCTTACGTTGTCCTTATAGGAGATTTGAGCCATGATTTCCGGCACCTTCTAGACTCTAGTCGTCCGAATTTCATTCCCTCAATTCCATACTTTACCACTATTTATGGTCAAGCATTTAGCGATAATCTTTTCGTTGCAGTTACTGGAATAGATCCGGCTCCCGATTTAGCAATTGGCAGATTATCAATTGAAACAGTTGAGGAAGGCAATATATTGTTGCAAAAGTTAGTGGATTATCCAGATGATCCTACAAAACCATGGAAACAGAATGTTTTATTGCTTGGAGGGGGGTTGAGCGTACAGGATGAAGCTCAATTCGGATTCAACCAGGCCAGTCTGTTCCTTGGAAAAAATTACGTCGTTCCAAAAGGTTACTATGCTACATATGTGTTCCGTTATCCAAACCCAAATTACCCTGAGGAAGCACAATATCAGGGTGACGGACCAAAAATAAGGGAAGAAATTAATAAAGGAGCAACTTTAATAAATTATTATGGTCATGGTGGTGGTTACCAATGGGACCTTGTTTTTACAAATGATGATATATTTTTACTTGAGAATGAAGGAAGACTACCTGTTATTATAAGTGTAACCTGCTATACTGCCCATTTTGATGATCAAGATGTCTTTGGTGAACAATTCAACAAAGTTAGCGGGAAAGGGAGTATTGGTTTTTATGGTAGTTCAGGATTGACTTACTGGAATGTTGGTAAGGCGATAAATATTGAATTATTTAGTGAAATATTTCAACTGAAAAATTTTGTAATCGGCAAAGCAATTATGAACTCAAAAAACAGAGTTCCTTCAGGTGGAGTTTATGGTACCCAAATTAATTTGCTTACTTACCTTGGTGATCCTGTTATGAAACTTGCTTTGCCGGACAAGCCAGATTTTGAGATTAAATCGAATGACATAACACTTAATCCTGAAAATCCTCTTATCGGTGATAGTATTCAAGTTAAAATAAAAATATCAAATTGGGGTACAATATTTCCTAACGATTCAGTTACTGTGGAACTTAATGTAGCCTCAGCTGATACAGCTTATCAAATTGGTTCTACTAAAAGAGGGAGTTTTGGAGAAGTTGATTCTGTTTATTTCGACTGGTTTCCAAGTAAAGGTGGGCTATATACATTAACAGCCAAAGTAAATGAAGATAATGTAATTCCTGAGGACGATCATTCGGATAATTCTGGAACCGCGCTTTTTGTAATTTTTAATATAAGCGAACCAAATATCTTAACTCCAATTGATGGTTTTGTTTCCCAAAATTCTCAGGTATTATTCCAATTTTCTGATATCGGATATTATGTTCATAAAGAACTAAAATATAACGTGCAAATTGATACGTCATTAAATTTTGATCCTCCATTATTTGACTCAGGCGAACTCATTCCGAATAAATCTTTTGTGAAATGGAATTCTCCAAACCTACCCTCAGGTGTTTATTTCTGGCGGGCAAGAATTTTTGATGGAACACAATACGGTAACTGGAGTTCAACAAGAAGTTTTTCTATAATGAATGAATATAAAAATGGTTACTATGCTCACGGAAAAATTCTAAAAATGTTTAATACATATAACATTAATTATTCAGATTCCTCAAAGAGTTTAGCTCTTAATACTGAACCACTCCCTGCCAGACCGTCCAAAAAGACAATTCTTGATAATTTTTACCCCAATCCTCAATTACCAGATAGTTTAAAACTCACAACTATTACGACTGATGGAACGTACATTTATTTTGGGAATATCTGGTTCTATGCAAGGGAATTAACAAATGGTAAATCTATGATATACAGAGTTGGCACAGGAAATAATGGAACTATAGAGGGTCAATTTTATGGGTCATTTTCGACTTTTCGTGATACTATTCTTCACAGTATGGTTTATCACAGTGATGGAAATCTTTATGTAGCAATGGGTAAAGCACATAAAATTGTAAGGATAAATACAACCACCGAGAATATTGACACGATAGAGGTTCCTCCGGGATTTTTAAATTGGGATAATACTACTGTTACTAATGGACCACAATTTCTAACTTCAGATGGGCAATATATTTATAATATAACTGTTGAAGATTCTTTAGGTAATTATAAATCTACTGTTCGGACATTTGATCCATCAAATAACTGGTCCTTAGCCAAACCAGATCTTGTACTTTTTGGAACAAGCTATCGTAATGGGTTTACTGGTTTCTTTGTTCATGGAGATAATATTTACACCTGTGAGTATTTTAATAATTATATGAGAAGGTTCAGCTTGAGTGATGGATATTTTTGGGAAGAATGGCTCGTTAGTGAACCACACCCGCAAAACTTTCAACACTATTTTGCCTGGTGTTGGGATTGGACACATGATCGGATTTATGCGTCAGTATTCAGGTCTCCAGAACCTATTGCACCTAAGTTTGGGAAATTTGCTGGTTATTATGTTGATGCAAACGGGACAATTACTACTAAATCTGTTGGACCTGTTGCATGGTGGAATAATTTAAAATATGACTTAAGAAATCCGAGTCCTACGGGAGAGTTTAAAACATACTTGTTTGGTCAAAACTCAACTACTAAAAGCTGGGATACTTTACAGGTTGATTTTCCAGATTCAATATCACTCTCCGGAATCAATGCGGATTTATATCCTAATCTTCAGTTAAAATTCGAGTTAACAGACACAACCTTTACTACAACTGAACCGATGGAGCTTAAGAGTGTGTATTTGGATTATCATCCACTATCTGATGTTTATTTCGAAAGGGAAGATTTTCATTTTCAACAAGACTCTTTGCTGCAGGGTTTTCCAGTTACGTTTGATTTTAAAGGAAGGAGCTTTGGAGATTTACCAGCTGATTCACTAAATCTTAATTTTTATCTTAATGGTTTAGACAGCTTGATCTATAATCAAAAAGTCAGCGTACCTGCAGATAGTTTCTCTAGTACAGTTGAACATAGAATTGAAACAAATAGACTTCTGTTTGAAAATGAAGTTAGTGCTTATGGTGAACAGAACAAGAGGGAGTATTTTTATTTTAATAATTTAATAGATCAAAATTTCTATGTAGCAAGAGATTCAGTCCGTCCGTTATTTAATGTAACATTTGATGGTCAGGAAATTATTGATAATGATATAGTTTCTTCTACACCTGAAATTATTATTACATTGGAGGACGATAGTCCCTTAGCACTAGATACAACTTTTTTTACTCTAGTACATACAGATGTAAAAGGGGTTCATGTACTTCATTTTTACAATCCAGATTTAAAATTTGAATACACTCCATATCCTAATTCAAAAGCTGTTATTACCTGGACTCCAATACTTATTGATGGCCGGCACACACTTGAAATTCTTGCTAAAGATGCTTCTGGCAATTTCTTTGACTCAACTTCTTACAGAATAACTTTCTATGTATTTACAGAAAATGATATAACGGATGTTTATAACTATCCTAATCCGTTTGCAAGAACCACTCATTTTACTTTTATATTAAAAGGCAATGATAAACCTGATGAAGTGAGCATTAAAATTTATACGATAGCAGGTCGCTTGATTCGGGATATCAAATTGAGTCCATCAGATATGATTACCAACTTTAATAAAATCTATTGGGATGGGAAAGATGAAGATGATGACGAGGTCGGAAATGGAGTTTATCTGTATAAAGTTATAGCAAAATTTCCTGATAAAACAAAAACAATTACGCAAAAACTTGCAAAAGTAAGATAATTATTTGCATAATTATTGTTGATAAAAACTATTTAATAAAATTCATTACTAAAGAAAGCAACAAATTATGTGTGGTATAGTCGGCTATGTAGGAAATAAAAATTGTGTTCCAATTTTATTACAAGGTTTAAAAAGACTCGAATACCGGGGCTATGATTCTGCAGGAATTGGCATAATTCAAGAACATAAATCGGTTGTCATTAAAAGTAAAGGAAAAGTATCTCTGCTTGAGGAAAAAGTAAATGAACTGTCTCTTTCATCCAACATTGGAATAGGCCACACTCGATGGGCAACTCATGGAATTCCAAATGAACAGAATGCTCACCCTCATACTAATACCGATAAAACTCTATTCATAATTCATAATGGAATTATAGAAAACTTTCAGGTGCTTAAAAATGGTTTGATGGCTCTCGGTTACAAGTTTGATAGCGATACGGATTCAGAAGTGTTTGCCCACCTTATAGATAGCTTTTTGGCTAAAGGATATAACCTTAGCAAATCAGTTCAGATGGCACTAAATGAAGTAGATGGTACTTACGGACTTGCGGTTATTTACTCAAAAGAACCTGATAAGATTATTGCAGCAAGAAAAGGATCACCATTGGTAATTGGTCTCGGTAATGGAGAAAATTTTATAGCATCTGATGTTTCGCCGTTACTCGCATATACTAAAAATGTAATTTACCTTGATGATGGAGAGTTTGCCGAGATTTACAAAGACAGTTATTTAGTGAAAACAATTGCTGATGAACAAATCGAGAAGGAAATCCACGAGATCGATATGAGTTTGGATGAGATTGATAAGAGCGGTTATGCTCATTTCATGCTTAAAGAAATTATGGAACAGCCTGAATCAGTACGTAATTCTATGCGCGGAAGACTACTTGTTGAAGAAGGTTCAGCAAAACTTGGTGGTCTGACTGATGTGCTGGACAGATTAGTTAGTTCAAAGAGGATCGTAATTTCAGCTTGTGGTACATCCTGGCACGCGGCACTTGTTGGAGAATATATGCTCGAACAATATGCACGAATTCCGGTAGAAGTTGAATATGCTTCAGAATTCAGATACAGAAATCCGTTGTTATCCGGTGAAGATTCCATACTTTTTATCTCACAAAGTGGTGAAACCGCAGATACACTGGCTGCATTGCGGGAAGCCAAAAACAAAGGTGCATTAGCTCTTGGAATTTGTAATGTAGTTGGCAGTACTATTGCTCGTGAAAGTATAAGTGGTGTTTATATTCATGCCGGACCTGAGATCGGAGTTGCTTCAACAAAGGCATTCACATCGCAGCTTGTTGTTCTTGCTTTAATTACACTCTTAATAAGTAGAAGGAGAGGGTTGAAAGCAGCAGAATGTAAAAAGATTACTGAAGCATTAGTTGAAATACCCTCCAAAATAGAAAAGATTTTAAAGTTGAATGAAGGAATAGAAAGGCTTGCAGAAGAATTTAAAGATTCCAGGAATTTTCTATACCTGGGAAGAGGATATAATTTTCCTGTTGCACTAGAAGGAGCGTTAAAACTAAAAGAAATTTCTTATATACATGCTGAAGGATATCCAGCAGCTGAAATGAAGCACGGACCAATTGCACTTATTGATGAAGACATGCCCGTTGTTTTTATAGCTCCAAAAGATTCAACTTATGAGAAGATTTTAAGCAATATTCAGGAAGTCCGGGCAAGAGGTGGTAGAATAATTGCGGTTGCAGATTCGGAAGACAAAGAAATTGACGAGCTTGTTGATTTTACAATAAAAATTCCAAGAACAATTGAAATACTAACTCCTATTTTAACCTCAATACCACTTCAACTTCTGGCTTATCACATAGCAGTTAAAAAGGGTCTTGATGTAGACCAACCGAGAAATTTAGCCAAGAGTGTTACTGTAGAATAACATTTTTGAGAAAACTAAGTTTATCACTATTTTTGGG
>JAPHUI010000112.1 GCA_026193755.1 Ignavibacteriaceae bacterium
GAGAGCAAATAATGAAAAAATATATTGTTTCACTAGTTGTTTTAGTCATCCTTTCAGTAAATAAATTTTATCCTCAGTCAGATTTATGGGTTGATATTAGCGAAAGATTACCTGGCGATAGTCTTAGCCAAAATTTATCTGATGCTTTTTCACTAGCTCCTACTTATTCCTGGATAGCCACTCGTTCCTTCTCTGAAATGTACCGCAGCTGGGATTTATGTCAGACCTGGGATATTAAATCAGTTCCAGTACCTATGAGTTTTTTTAGATATAACGAAATGAATTCAGAAGGATATGCTATTGGAATAGATGGTCCAATATTTAAAACATATGATAACGGTGATAGCTGGGATTTTGTTGCTACCACTAATTTACCTGTTAATGGTTCAGTAATTACATACCAGAATACAGAATGGAGAGCGTATCTATGTGGTGACAGTGGTAAAGTCTGGACTCTTGATGAGAGTGGACTGACAGAATTAAATACTGGTTTATTTACAAACTGGAAGGCGGTTGCTGCCAGAGCTATTAATGATGTATGGTTTTGCGATGAAACAACAATATATCTTTATGATGGAATTTCGTTCAATCAGAAATTCAATACTGATAAAAAACTAAATTCAATTGAATATAAATACCCTTCTTACGTTTGGGCCGTTGGCGATTCAGGATATATTATTTATAGCAGTGATTCTGGACAAAACTGGATTGAGCAAACAAACCCTGATTTTCAAAAAAGAAATTTGAATGATGTCTATTTCTGTCCCTTTTGGGGTTTAGAAATTGGATGGGTTGTTGGTGATAATGGACTTATTTTAAAAACCACAAATCTCGGTGTTAACTGGTTAATCATCAGTGACGGCATTACAAACGATAATCTTAAAGTGGTTAATTTCAATGCTTCACAGGATGCCTTTGGTGGTTATTTTGGTCCGGGATTAATTATTGGAGATAATAAGACAGTGCTGCTAAGATCTATTATTGTATCAGTTGATGATAAACCAAACGTAATTAATAATTTTTATTTATATCAAAATTATCCCAACCCGTTTAATCCTACTACAAAAATTAAATTTGAGATTCCCGCTGTAGGGACACGCGATCGCGTGTCCGTACAACTTTTGGTTTACGATGTTTTAGGATACGAAATTGCATCGTTGGTAAACGAAGAAAAACCTGCGGGAACTTATGAAGTTGAGTTCGATGGATCCGGATTACCAAGCGGAATTTACTTTTATAGATTAAATGCCGGATCATTAGCTGAGACAAAAAAAATGATTCTTCTTAAATAAATTACCAACTGACTCTCTTATACCTGACGACGGAAAATTAATGTTGATTTAATCTCAAACCTCTATAATTTAAACTTCGTCTGATTGATAAAATAATCTTTATTATGTATGAATAGAACACTACTTGATTCTCTTGCAATACTAACCGCTATACTTTTGTTAATTTTCTCTGCGTTTGCATTAACCTATAAAAAGGGAAATACAACTAGTCATAAAATTCTTACCGCGTTTCTATTAGCCAATGCTTTGTTTATAATTGATTTTGCACTCACCGCCATTATTGAAGCAACCGGATTTGATCTTAGTTGGTTCAATGGAATCGGAACATCGTTCGGTTTTTTATTTGGTCCGCTGCTTTTTCTATATACAAAATCAATTACCAAAAAAGAGTTTTCATTTGAAATTTCTTATTTACTTCACTTAATCGTTTTCGTAATATTTTTTATATCTGCTCTTTTTAAAATTGAAATAAATTACATTTACTTATATAGCGCACTCTACCTGCAAACCACACCTTATATGATCGTTTGTTTTGAAACGATTCTTAAATACCGGCGAACAATAAAAAATTACTTCTCATCAATTGAAAAACTAAATCTCACCTGGATGTTGTACGTAGTCGGAGCTTTTTTTGTGATGTGGATGGTTGATTTATCTGATTTTATCCTGGCTAATCTTAAATTATCCAGTCATTCAGTAAATATTTACTTCGCATTCGTTTCGCTTCTCATAAATTTTATTTTTGCGATATTGATTTTTTATAAGGCGCTGCAGCATCCTGAAATTTTTTCAGGGATGCCAGAAGCAGAAAGACCGGTCAAATACGAGCAATCACGTTTAACAGACTCAGAAAAAGTAGAATACCTTCAAAAGCTCAGAGATTATTTTGAAGAAGAAAAACCATATCTGAATCCCGAGCTTACAATTACAGAAGTTGCGCGAAAACTAAATGTTTCGGTTAAATATCTATCGCAGGTTATTAACGAGTCACTTGGCAAAAATTTCTACGATTTCATCAATTCATACCGTATCGAAGAAGCAAAACAGCAGTTAAAGAACGAAACAGATTCCAGGAAAACCATTCTTGAAGTTTTGTACGAATCGGGATTTAATTCCAAGTCCGCATTCAATTCAGCATTTAAAAAACATACCGGGTTTACACCGACTGAATTCAGAAAACAACCACTCATCAATTAAGAATATTGAAAAAAGTTCTGATTCCTGTATCAGGACGATTTCGCTGTCTTCCGGTCTTACATTTGCAGGTAAAAAAGGAGAATTTATGCAAACCACGTTTTTTACATTTTCAGTCGTTTTAATTCTTACAATCATTTCATCTGCAAATGCAAACACAATTAGGGTGCCTGAAGATTACACTACAATCCAGCAAGCAATAGATGCTTCTGTAAACGGAGACACTGTTATTGTAGCTCCAAACACCTATTTTGAGAATATAAATTTCCGTGGAAAAAATATTCTTCTTACAAGCTATTATATTTTTAATGAAGATGTTAATTACATTTCAAACACGATAATAAATGGAAGTCAGCCAGCCCATCCCGATACAGCAAGTTGTGTGTTAATGGTTTCAGGTGAAGACAGCACAGCAATATTACAAGGCTTTACCTTAACCGGTGGAACCGGGACAAAATGGATAGACGAACATGGCGCCGGAACCTATGTTGAGGGAGGTGGAATCCTGATTACACTTTCATCACCCACAATTAAAAACAATCTCATAATCGATAATGAAGCCATAAGAAC
>JAPHUI010000208.1 GCA_026193755.1 Ignavibacteriaceae bacterium
GAAGCAAGAAATTGTTTCTTCAGTATTACCCGAATAAGATGAAATAATTACGAGAGTATCATCATTTGAATAGGAAGGAAGATTGTAGCCTCGCACGACTTTAAATGGAAGTTTGATCTCTTCTGTTAAAAAATCGCTCAATAGATCGCCGCTAATTGCAGAACCACCTAAACCGCAAAATACAATCGAAGAAAAATTATTTTTTTTCAGATTGGAAATATTAATTTTGCAATTCCAAGTGTTTATGATTTGTTTATACGAATTTTTCAATACTTCAAGTTGATTCTGCGAGTCGTACTTATTTATGAATTCTTTTAATTTCATTGAATTTAAATTATTTGTCTTGTTCTTGTAATTTTATTATCAGTAAAGAATTTTTCTATAGTTTCTTTTACTTCTTCTTCGGTATTTAACAAGTTGCATTTATTAGCAAGTCTCTTTGCTTTTTTGTAGTCAAAGCTTCTTATTATTCTTTTAGCATATGGAATAGTAGCTGGAGACATACTAAGAATATCAACCCCAAGACCAATAAGAAGAGGCATTGCAAGAGTATCGGCAGCCATTTCACCGCAAAGACTAACCGGTTTTTTAGCTTTTTTAGCTTCATCAACAATATGCTTTAAAGTTCTGACAACTACCGGACTGAATTCCTGGTAAAGATTTGATACAAGGTCATTACCTCTGTCAACTGCCATCAAATATTGAATCAAGTCGTTTGTTCCAATACTTAGAAAATCCACTTCTCTTGCGAACTCCTTAGCCATTACTGCTGCAGAAGGAACCTCTATCATTATTCCCAATTCTATGTCTTCATCAAAATTCAATTTTTCGTCCCGCAGCTCTTGTTTACATTCTTCTATTAATCTCTTTGATTCCTTTACTTCTTTTAATGTGCTTATCATTGGAAGCATCATTTTTATATTTCTATTGTCACTCGCTTTTAGAATTGCTCTAATTTGTGTTTTAAATAGTGCAGGATTTTCTAATAATAATCTTATCCCTCTCAAACCCAGGAATGGATTTGGTTCCTCGAAATCAAGAAATCTGAATTTATCTCCACCAATATCAAATACTCTGATGGTGATTGTGTTTGGATAAATTCTTGATGAAAGCTTGGAGTATATTTTTGCTTGCTCATCTTCATTTGGAAATTCTCCCAGCTCATTCAGTATTTGTTCTGACCTGTAAAGACCAATTCCACTCGCACCACTGGTAACAACTAAATCAATTTCCCCTGATACATCAACATTTGCACTTAACTTAATTTCTTTTCCGTCCTTTGTAACGGCTTTTTCATCTTTAAGCTCTTCAAGCTCTTTTTGAAGCTCAATAAGTCTTCTTCTTTTCTCTATGAAAAATTCTTTTTGCTCGGGTGTCGGTTTCGTTAAAATATATCCATAAAAACCATCAACTATTATTTCGTCGCCATCTTTTATTAGTATAGTTGAATTATGTGTACCAACGACTGCAGGAATATTTAGTGAACGGGAGATTATTGCAGCGTGAGAAGTAAGTCCACCATGATCGGTAATAAAAGCAAGGACTTTATTCCTTGATAGAAGAATTGTATCAGCCGGTGTAAGAGTTTCACTAACCACAATTACATTATGATCAATTTTTGATTCCCACCTTTTCTTTTGAAGATTTCTGATGATACGTTGTTTAATGTCTTCAATATCCAGCGCTCTCTCTTTCATATATGATTCGTGGGAAAGTATCATTTTGCTCTGGTATTTTGATATTTCATCGTCAACAATGTATTCCGGAGATTTACGTTCTATTTCAATCCTTTTCCCGATTTCATCAAGTAGAATCGGATCATCCAGAATCATCAATTGTGCTTCGAAAATCGCTGCCCGAACTTCATCCATTTTCTCCCGTGCAATTGAGAAAATTTTATAAAGCTCTTTTTTTGATTTTGCTATTGCCTCAGTTAAATCTTTTTTTGCTTTAGGAATATCTTCAATGTCCGCTTTGCTAATCTGTAGCTTCTCTTTTGTATAGAGGTAAGCTTCACCAATAATTATTCCGGGAGCGGCACCGATTCCTGCAATTTTATTTTCTGCTGCACGATATATTTCTTGAAATGATTTCAAAGTTCGTCAAATCCTCTTTCAAAATAATCTGTGATTTCTTTTGCAGCGGTTTCTTCATCCTCACCATCAAATGATAAGACAAGCTCAGATCCTTCCTCTGCTGCGAGAGTCATTACTCCAATTATACTTTTACCGTTTATATTCATACCATCCCGTGAGATAAAAAAATCGCACTTATATTTAGCAGCCATTTTAACAACTGTAGCTGCCGGTCGTGTGTGCAAACCTGCTTTATTAATTATTTTAACTTTCTTTTCTATCATCAACTCGTTCTGTTAATAAGCGAATCCGCAAGCCATACAAAAATCTCGCGTTTTTCTTTGCCAAGTAATTTAAGAGATTTTAATGCTTTATTCGTATAATGTCTGATCGCATTCCGAGCGTCATCGAGAACTCCGAGCTTTTCATAAAGCTGTTTGTAAATTAGAATTTGATTACTCCTTATTCCTTTTCTTTCAATCACCTTAAGCAGTCTCCTTCTGTCTTCACCTTTCGATTTCTCTAAAGCCTCGAGAAAAAGGAAAGTCTTCTTCCCTTCAACAAGATCACCACCGATTGTTTTTCCAAATTTCTTTTCATCAGCAGAAATATCGAGAAGATCGTCCTGAATCTGAAACGCTATACCGAGATTTAATCCATAATTACCGAGTGCTGTGACCTGATCTTTGCTTCCTCCGCCAAGAAGCGCACCAATCCTGCAACACATTTCAGCCATTGCAGCAGTCTTCTTCTCTATCATTATAATGTACTCTGATAAAGAAACATTTTTTCTTGACTCGAAATCTGTATCCATACTCTGACCTTCACAAACTTCA
>JAPHUI010000345.1 GCA_026193755.1 Ignavibacteriaceae bacterium
AATAGTTTCAGATAGTACGTTAAAATATGCCGATATAATGTCAAGAGAAATTGCTTCAATAATCTCTAAGAATATATCAACTAACGAAGAAAAAGGGGGGATAAGTGTTTTAATCTTTCCCTTTGTAAATGATATTCAGGATTCAATCTTAGATTCATATGGCGATTTTTTGACTTCTTCATTATTAAATGAATTTAAAAAGTTGCCTATCATATCTAAGGTAGCAATAGAAACTTCAAAGGTTAGCAAAGATCAAATTTCTGAAGAATTTAACCTCATCTTTAAGGGAACCTTTTATTCATATAAAGATTATTCTTTAGATGTTTCCACAACAATGTTGGACGCAAAAACAGGAGTAAAAATCTACGGCGTGTATAATCATATTAATGCCGATGATTTTTTAGATGGTCCCAAAGCAATATCAGATAGATTTGAAAATATCCTAATAGTCTATCGTTATGTTCGTGACGAGCTACTTAGTCTTCAAGATGCGAAAGATTTTTATGAGCAAGGACAGAAATATATTGAGGACATAAAAGACCCATATGCAAAAATTAAAGCTGAAGTAATGTATTATAAAGCAATTGAAATAGATACATTATATATTCCGGCACTCAAAGGGCTTGGTGATTTAGCTAAGGAGGATCATAGATACGATCAAGCTATTTCATTTTACAAACAAATTCTCGAAATAGATTCTTCAAATATTGCAGTAATCCTAAGTCTCGGTGATATTTATTATTATAATGGGCAATATAGTCTAGCCATTCAAAATTATGAAGAAGCCGCCAATTTAGCTAGAACTAAAAATCAAGTTACTGCTATTTTAACCGCGTACAAAAAACTTGGTGAGTTGTATTTAGCAAATGGAGATTATTCAGAAGCAGTGAATTATTACAATCAGGCATTAATACTCGATAAAGGTGATCAACTAATCTGGTATGATGTTGCGAATGCTCATTTTATACGCTATGCAGACTCAGAGAATAAAATTGGGGATACCACAGACATATATGAAGCAGTGAATTATTTTCTTGAAGGTAAATCGCGCTTTCCCAATGATAGCACATTCTCTCGGAATGCATCTTATCTATTGAATTACTGGGGGAAAGTCTATTATAGTGAATATATGTTACATTTTTATGATACTACCTCATTATCTAGAACATTAGTCGATCTGGCAATTAAGAAATTTAATGAGGCCAGTCAAATAACTAATTATGATTATAATTTAAAAGCAGAGAATTTTGTTTATCTGGCTTTACTTACCTACTCCATTTTACCGGATTTTGAAAAATGTAAGGAATATTCAAGCAAAGCGTTACAATTAAATCCATCTGACGAGCAAACAAACCGAAACATAAATTTGATTTTTGATTTTGCAGGGGCTTATATAACAAGAAAAGATTATGAAAAAAGTATTAATGTGAGCGAATTAGCACTCAGTTTTTCGAAATCAAAAGAGGATACTGTAACTATTAACTATTACTTAGGGGCAAATTATTATGAAATGGGCTTAGAATCTTATAAAAAAGAAGATTCTTTAAATGGTGATAAAAATATGAGAAATGCTGAAAAATATTTTATAAAAGCTTTGTATCCAGGTTGGGTAACTCCTCTTATTTACTTACAGAATATTAAGCATGAGTATATAATAAATTTTGATAGTTCATACATTTACAGCTTGCAACTGATAAAGCTTGATCCTTCTTATAAACCTTATTTAGAAAATCATATTGAGGCAGCTTTTACTGCCACTAAATTTAGAGAGGCGCAAGATCAAGCTGAAGAGATTATTACTGCTGATTCAATTTCAATAGATAATCAACAATTAGAGATATATCAAAAACTTGCAATAAGGTATATTCTTTTAGCTTCTAAACTGTTTGAACGGGATTCAATAGGTGCATTTTCCGAATTTGGACAATTTAATATAATCTATAATGATTTTAACTTAAAAGAAAATTTCTGGACCTGGGGAGGCACTAAAAAATTTATTCGAGAGTCAAATCAAATTAACACTTTCAATCGCGAAATACTTTTAGAAATAATTAAGTCATTTGAAGTTGAAAAAGAATTAGGATTAACTATTTTGAATCAAGTTGAAACTAAGTGGATAAGCCATCTAGATATTAATAAGTAATACTAAAGTTAAGAAGGAAAAACTAAGTTAATTTTCAATTTAATTAAAATATAATACATAATTCAAAATCATTATCAACACGATGTAAATCTTTTCTAAAACCTTTTACTTACTAATATGCGTCACAAGGAGGAATAAAAATGGAATCTAAAAAGTTTTTAGTTCTATTACTTTTCTTGATACTCACCTCTTGTTCAAGCATTCCAAAACAGGAATTCGGGAACTATCTTTATAATTTTAATTACGTGAATAAAACAACCCAGGAAATAATCCTTGTGATGAAGATTGTTGCTGAGAGTGAAGGCCAAGGAAGCCGGGAAGATGAGCAAAGATTGGAGGAAAAATTAACTGCCTTGGATGCTCGCCTGGCAGCATTAGATTTAATCGATAAATACAATGATGTATTGGTTGAACTTGCATCCGGAACAGATCCGGATGCAGTAAGGGGAAGTCTTCAGAATATCAGTAGTGGTTTAAGTTATTTTGGAACGAACAGCCTCACATCTCTATTATCAAATGTGGCACCTTATGGCGAAATTATTTCGCAAGCAGTAGCTTTGATTGATAATGCCATTAAAGAAAACAAATTTAAAGAAGCTGTTGATGCAGCACAGAAACCCATCCAGGCTATAATTGATATCTTACAGCAAGATGCAGATGATCTTTTTGAAATTCAGGTGCAAACATTAGGTGATAAGAAAGATTCATATCGAGATAGAATAATTGAATTAAGATTTGATTTCCAGGATTTTGTAAATACACTTGAAAATGACAACAATGTTAATAGCTCAATCGATGAGTTTAATAAAGTAACTAGAACTATGAAAACCAGTAATGACAAACTCCCTGATCAGATCAATTATTCACCTACGAATGTACGACTACCAAATTCTAATGATTATAATCTGCTAAAGGTTATTTACACACAGGTCGACGAGAACGTAACAGAATTCAATAAAATTGTAACTCAATTTAATGCAGTTGAAGAAGTCAAAACCAGTTATAAGGAAGCATTAACGGCAACATCGGATGCATTTAAGAACTTAAATTTTGCAATACAGAACAACCAACTGGTGATGCCAATAGATTTTGCAATCTATGCATTAAACTTGAGTAAAGCGTATCTTAAATATCAGGAGGCTAAATAAAATGGGAAAAATTACAAAAAATTTTACTATTGCTAGATATGAAGATGCAATTGATAAACTTGAAGCGTACCAAGCGAAAGAACCGGATAGAACTAAACGAGATGAAGCATCTGCAAAAATAACTGAATATAGAAAAAAAATTAGAGAAGCATCATGGCAAAACTTAATTGATAGGACTGAAGATCTAAATGGACTGGTGGAAGATTTAAATAGTATTCTGGAAAATGCATCAGATGTTCCTTCCATAAGTGGCACAATATCGGATTTAGGTGATGTTATATCATCTGTCAAGAATGCCCTTGAAGAAGAATGATAAGTTCATCATTAAGGTTCCTATATTAAGATTAAAATTCTGTTATTGATAAAATGATACTAGGGTGCTATTGCTCCCTTGTTAATTTATAATGTAGTTGAAGAAGTTTTTATAGATCCAAAATTAATCTATTAAATAATAAAAATTTTAACAAACATAGTTACACTTATTATTATTTATCCAAAGGAGGGAAAAAATGATTGATAATAAATTTCAAGAATATCCACACAACCTAAGTTTAAAACTAGTCCCTTTTCTTACGGTAGTTGTAATGATGTTGCTCTCCTCTTGCATAGAAACAAAATTTGTAGAAAATCCTTCAGACAATAAGATTGTTAAAGCAATGGAAGAATGGCCTGATGAATATTACTGGCTAATTAAATCCGGAGTCTCTTCACGTATACTCGGCATCCGAGAAGAAGGGGAGAGCCTCGAAAGTGCTTTTATTATGGTAGATTCTCTCATGACACAAGTAAAACAAAAGTGGTCAGAAATTTCTGTAATTGACTCGTCTGAGAAACTTATAAACTACTTAAGAGAAAATAAACTTTCACCTATTGCTGAGGCTATTCAGGAAACACTTACTATAAATTTAGAACAGGAGCCATCAGGAGAAATGCATTATTGGTTGCAAGCAAATGCAATAAAGGATGGGCTTATAGGAGCTTACAATGAGATTAAAGAAAATACAAATGAGTAATCTTGCAATTCTAGGTAAATCTATTTTAGTTGTTATTCTGCTTCCTGTAGTGTGACAATACATAAAAAAATTTTTTAAAAGGAGACAAGAAAATGAAAAATGCTCTGGTTGTAAGCGGTGGGGGATCAAAAGGGGCTTTTGCAGTTGGGGCCATTGAGAAACTCCGCGAGAAAAAAATCAAGTTTGACATTGTTGCAGGTACCAGTACAGGATCACTAATCGCACCATTAGTAGTAACTGATGAAATTCAATTTCTTCGGAGTGTTTATACTAGCGTCCGTACTGAAGACATAATTCGAAAACGTACTGTCTTTGATATTCTAACACACGATTCAATATATGATTCGAACCCATTATGGAGTTTGATAAATACCGTTGTTAATTCTGAGCGATATCAAAAGATTGTTAATTCTACTGTAGAAATGTATATAACTACTGTTAACTTACAGAAAGGCGGGATTGAGTATTGGAATCAGCATACCAGCGGTGATGGGGGTGGAATATTAGATCGCAATACTTTGTTGAGGGCAATATTAGCATCTGCCTGCCAGCCTGTGCTTATGCCTAATGTACGAATCAAAGAAGAAGGTAACCAATATACAGATGGTGGAGTAAGAGAGTGTGCACCGCTCAGCATTGCAGTTGACCATGGAGCAACGGATTTATATTCCATTGTACTTTCTCCGGAAAAGCGGGAACCGAGTAATGAGACTTATGTATTCATTGTTAAAACATTCCTCAGATTTCTTGACCTAATTCTTACAGAGGTGACTGAAAATGATATAAGCAAAGCTGTACTTTATAACCAGGCAATTGTATATTTAGATAAACTCCAAAAAAAAGCTAAGAAAATGTTTAACGCTGCTCAGGTAAATGAATTATTTAATGATCCTAAGAACCCAAATCCTTTTTCAGGTAAGAAACTTTTAAAATTATACTTAATACGCCCGTCGGAAGAATTACCTACAAATGGTTTAGAGTTCCGGCCATTTACTATGTCACAAATGGTCACAATGGGTAGAGAAGCTGCAGAAGCTGCCTTGAATAACGGTCCTTTAACTGTTTAATAAATTTTCTGGATCTCAATTTATTTTAAGGAGGTTATTATGCCGCAGAGCCCCGAGCTTACAAAAAAAGAGGTGGATCAAATTTTATCCACTAATGCTATTCTTCAGTTAACATTATCAAATAATAAATATGTTATATTCAGTGATTTGCATTTGGGCGATGGTAAAGGTGCAGATAATTTTGTTCATAATGAAAAAGTAATGATCGATAGTTTGGAACATTATAGAAAAAATAATTATAAGCTGATTCTTTTAGGAGATGTTGAAGATTTCTGGCAAGTTAAACTGGATGACACCAGAATTAGATATAACAATTCTATCTATAAAAAGATAAGAGAGTTCGGTGACGAAAACGTATTTAGAATTTACGGAAATCACGATGAGGAATGGAGTAAGAAAGAAAGTGATTATAAAGGGGATAAAAGAGATCCTGCATTCAGTGACGGCAGAGAATTCGGTTCGGCAAACAAAGCATTAAAGATTATAGATGAAAATGGGAAAACAATTATACTTTTATTGCACGGTCAGCAAGGCAGCATTGAATCGCAGCTTTTCTCATCAATTAGTAAGCCGTTTGTGTGGTTATATGGTAAGGTAATTGAACCAATTTTCGGAACTCAAAAATTAACGGCTGAACCCAATACAAAGATTGACAGTAATTATGAACAAGTCTATTATAAAATTGCATTAGAGAAAAAAGTTATAATTATTACTGGTCACTCGCATTACGCAATATTTGCATCGATGTGCTACGCAGATAAACTTCAGAAGCAGATAAATGAACTACAGTTGCAAATCAAAAATACGAAGGATAAACAAGAACAACAGAGATTGTTAGATAAACTTGAACCTATATGGAGAGATTTGAGAATTGAAAAAGCACGTAAAAGAGAAATTACACCAACCGACCCCAACTTATCTCCCAAACCATGCTACTTCAATTCGGGATGTTGTTTATATGAGAGTGGCGTAACATGTATCGAGTTGGAAAACGACCATATAAAATTGATGAAATGGAATAAAGATGACAAGAGTTCAGATTATGGTCATGGAAAAATCAGCGATTATTATCAGATGCTTCAATCATGATTTTTTATTTGTGATCTGATATTGCAACTATAAAGTTGCAAAGAAAAACAATTAGTTAAATTAATTTGAATGAGGACTGTTGAAATAATAAATTAATACTTTTATCATCGTATTTTATTAACTTTAATAATATTTAATTTTTGGAAAAAGTAGAAAGAAAATCACTATTTAGTAAACAAAAAATTAGAGTGTTCAATAGTCTCAGTAGACATGACTGAACGAGAGCATCAGGTGAACTCAACTAAGGTAATTATTTTCTATAATTACTGACCACATAAATTTGTTTCTCTCATCTCTCAAGTTCCATACAATTCCTGGCTTAATATTATTACGTTATTCACCAGAAACATCATTTTTTTACGAAAATTTTACTTTTTTAATTGTGAAAGTGCGAAAACAGAAAGTAATGTTAATAATATGTATGGCATATAAATTGAAAAAATTGAAGCTAATTGAATTACTGACTCTGGTACATTCAATGATTATTAAGATATTTTCAATAAATAAACGGTGGTTGTTATGAATAATTCCAGTACTATTAAATTCATTTTATTATTCGCTTTTATCTTTTTTCTCCACACCTCAAAATCTGTAGGCCAGTTCAACGATTATACGCTGAAGTTAGGATTGCAGGCAAATGGTCTTTTATCAGATACTGAGTTCGACAAAGAAAATAGACCATCTGATCCAAAATATAAATTTTCAGGTCTTGGTCGACTATTCATAAGATTTGAATTCTTCACTCCTGTCATCGAGACGGAAATTGGTGGAGGCTTTGGAAAACTAGCTGGTCTCGATACCACAAATGGTAATTGGTGGACCTATATTATACCTGCTGATTTGCGATTTATAATTAGTCCTTTCGATATGGACGTTTGGAATCCATATATATAT
>JAPHUI010000254.1 GCA_026193755.1 Ignavibacteriaceae bacterium
AAAAGAGGAAGTGGAAAAAAATTTAAAATCAGGATTATCAAAAGTTGTGCGTTTAAATGTTGAACCGGGAAAGAAAATTATTTTTGATGATGTCATAAGAGGACAGGTTGAATTCGAAAGCAATAATGTTGATGACCAGGTTTTAATTAAAAGTGATGGATTTCCAACTTATCATCTTGCAAATGTTGTGGATGATCACCTGATGGGAATTAGTCACGTGATTAGAGGTGAAGAGTGGCTCTCTTCTACACCAAAGCATATTATCCTTTATGATTGTTTTGGGTGGGATAAACCTGTTTTCGCACACCTCCCTCTTCTGCTTAATCCAGATAAATCAAAACTAAGTAAGCGACAAGGGGATGTAGCCGTTGAAGATTACAGGGAAAAAGGATATTTGAAAGAAGCATTAATCAATTTTGTTGCTCTTTTGGGATGGAACTTTGGTGATGATAAAGAAATTTATGAAATGGATGAGCTTTTTGAAAAATTCTCACTTGAAAGAGTTCATAAAGCAGGCGCTATATTTAACCTGGAAAAACTAAACTGGCTTAATTATGAGCACTTGAGAAAAAAGTCCGATAATGAAGTACTAAAAATGTTATGGATAGAAATTGAAAAATCTGAATATAAAGACAACACTTACCAGGATGAATATCTGCTAAAAGTAATCACTGCAATGAAGGAAAGAGTTACATTCATAAAAGAGTATTTAACAAAAAGCCCTTATTTCTTTCAGGCACCGAAGAGTTATGAAGAGCAAAATCTCAAAAAACGATGGAAAGAAGATTCGCCAGAATTGATAAAAAAATTAAATGAAAATATTAGCCAGTTACAAAATCCGTCAAAGGAAGATTTTGAAAAAGCACTAGACGATACTGCGAATCAATTAAATGTCGGCAAAGGAAAACTCATTCACCCTTTAAGAATAGCTGTATCAGGGGTTGGTGAAGGTCCGGGTGTTTATGATATAATTTCTGTTTTGGGAAAAGAAGAAACTATTTCAAGAATTAAAACTGCACTTCAAATATTGAGTCAAAATACAAATTAAACATTTATGAGTAACGAAGACATAAATAACGATAGTAAAAAGCAATCCAATTTCATACGTGAAATTATTGATGAAGATTTGCGATCTAATAAACATAACGGCAGAGTTCAGACACGATTTCCTCCAGAACCAAATGGCTATCTTCACATAGGGCATGCAAAATCTATTTGTCTGAATTTTGGTCTAGCAAATGATTATAAAGGATTGTGCAACCTTCGTTTCGATGATACTAATCCCACTAAAGAAGAACAGGAATATGTTGATTCTATTAAAGAAGATGTTAGATGGCTTGGCTTCGATTGGGATGATAGAGAATATTACGCTTCAGATTATTTTGATCAGCTTTATGAATATGCAATCAAACTGATTAATAAAGGAAAAGCTTATATTGATTCCATTTCTGCAGACCAGATCAGAGAACTCAGAGGAACACCAACAGAACCAGGTAAAGAAAGTCCTTACAGAAACCGCTCTGTCGACGAAAATTTGGACTTGTTTGAAAAAATGAAAAATGGAGAATTTAAAGAGGGAGAACATGTCCTTCGAGCAAAAATTAATATGGCTTCTCCTAATCTTAATATGCGAGACCCTGTAATGTACCGCGTACTTCACAAATCACATCATAGAACAGGAGACAAATGGTACATCTATCCAATGTATGATTGGGCTCACGGACAGTCAGATTCAATTGAAAAAATTACTCATTCTCTTTGTACTTTAGAATTTGAAAATCACCGCCCGCTTTACGATTGGTTTATCAAAGAACTGGAAATATTCCCACCACGACAGATAGAGTTTGCAAGACTTAATCTCAATTATACAATTATGAGTAAAAGAAAGCTCCTATCTTTAGTTGAAGGAAATTACGTGGATGGTTGGGATGATCCAAGAATGCCAACTATTTCGGGTTTGCGAAGACGTGGTTACACACCCGAGTCTATTCGAAATTTTTCGGAAAGAGTTGGTATTGCAAAACGTGAAAACACTATTGACGTTTCTCTACTTGAATTCAGTATCCGTGAGGATTTGAACAAAAGAGCTAAAAGAGTAATGGCCGTCCTTAATCCACTAAAGTTAGTTATCACAAATTATCCTGATGGACAGATTGAAGAGCTAGAAGCAATAAATAATCCTGAAGATCCTTCGATGGGAACGAGAAAAATTTCATTTTCAAAAGAAATATTTATTGACAAAGAGGATTTTAGGGAAGTTCCGCCACCAAAATTCCATCGTCTGTCTCCCGGTAAAGAAGTTCGTCTTCGTTATGCATATATAATAAGATGCGATGAGGTAATTAAGGATGAAAAAACTGGTGATTTTCTGGAAATAAGATGTACTTATTTCCCCGATACAAAAAGCGGTTCCGGAACAAGTACAAAAAAAGCCAAAGGAACAATTCATTGGGTCTGTGCAAAGAATCATTTTGAAGCTGAGGTAAGATTGTATGACAGACTTTTCTCGGTTGAAAATCCTGAGGGCGAAGAAAGAATAGACTTTAACAATTTCCTTAATCCAAATTCTCTTCAGATAATAAAAAATAGTAAGCTTGAAGCTTCATTAAAAAATGTTATGCCAGGAGAAAAGTTTCAATTTGAAAGGACGGGTTATTTTTGTGTTGATACTAAATACAGCAAAAAAAATTCACCTGTATTTAATAGGGTTGTAACATTAAGAGATTCCTGGGCTAAAATTGAACAGGCGGCAAGTAAAAGTAAGTGATATTAATGGAGACTATTTTCTTAAAAAAGAATTTCTCTTTAGCTTATTTCACTCATTCGATTTGGATAAAAAAAATTAGCAGCGACCTACAAAAGTGTATATCTTCAATAAACGCAAAATATTTTTAATAGCATCTCTATCGAAAGGATTTGGGATTTTGGTAATATCCTTATACTCCTTCACAATCCCAGTAAACCTTCCGAAACTATCAACCATTCGTTGAATAATATTTCCATTGTCTTCAATGTCGTAATAACCTTCTTTACCAATAAATGTTCTCATTTTTCCCCCATTAATTAAAATTATAGTTGCATAAAATCATCATAATCATCCAGTTCGAGTTCATCCATACTAACATCATCGTAACTGTTATGATCAATGATTTCATAAATTTGTTCTTCATCCACACATTCAGGATCCAGACAAGGTTCGTCACCAGAAAGAATTGGCAAATCCTCATCGCTCAGGAATGTATCAAAGATTTGTTTTTGTTGTAAATGTTTGTTCATATCTTACGCCTAAATTTTTTAAAACATATATTCATAAACCCAACTTTAGTGCCAAAATTGGCGTATAACCATGAATGTCGTTTAGGTATAAAAGAATAGAAAATCAATGAAATTAGAAGCTTTAAAATTTCTAATTATTTATTCTAAAAAAAGATTGAGACAAAAGGAGTATTTTTAAAGAAGAAATTACACATGGAAAAATTTTTCGAACCCTAGAGACAACAATTGTCGCATTTACATTGCCTGATCGGATTAAGTTTCATAATTTTGGTATACTTTTTAAGTATTACATTTTTCCATTGAATTTTTGCCGAAGTGGCGGAATTGGTAGACGCGCTGGACTCAAAATCCAGTGGGGCTTACACCTCGTGCCGGTTCGAGTCCGGCCTTCGGTACTCAATTCTTACAATGCCTTCTAACCATATTTTTTTTAATTAAGTTTACAATTATCTTTTTAACTTTGAATGTCAGAATTCTCTTATGGAAATTGCCTTAATATTTTTGTTCGCAGTTCTTTTCAGTGCTTTTGGAACGCTTGTTGGATTTGGAGGTGGGATTTTTATGCTCCCTCTTTTAATAATTTTCTTCCGCATCCCGATTGATATTGCCGTAGGTTCTGTGATTCTTGCTTTACTTCCGGGATCATTAATCTCAACTTATTTTAATGCACGGCTGAAAAAGATTGATTACCTTGCAGGTATACTTCTGGAAATCCCAACTATTGTAGGAACAGTTGCCGGTTCTTTACTTACCTCTATAATCCCTCTTTTTATACTAGAGATAATTTTCTCTTTTTTTGTAAGTTTTGTTGGTATTTATACTTATCAAAAAGGAGGTAAAGGAAACATTCAGGCAAGTAGAAAAAATATTTTTTTTAAGCTAAATAAAATTGGACCCAGAATTGTCAAAAGATCCGATTCTGGTGCGTATAGAATAAGTTTTATTGTTGCAGTTTCTTTTGGTTTAGTAGCAGGTATGATAGCCGGGTTGTTCGGTGTAGGTGGCGGGTTTTTAAAAACTCCTATAATGGTAAATGTATTTAATATACCTCCTTCAATTGCTGCAGCCACTGCTCTTTTCATGATTATTTTTACAAGTATAACGGGCTCAGCAAGCCACTATTTTTTAGGACATATTAATTTTACTTACAGTATCCCAATTGTCACTGGTTTTATAGTGGGCGCATTTGCGGGAAATCATCTTAATATAAAAATCTCAGAAAGATTTCTAGCAAAATTGATTGGTATCGGGTTGATTTTTGCTGGATTTTGTGTGCTTTTAAATATTTTAATTATGCAATAAGTTCTTCTTTTCCAGCTCGCTTGTTTGTAGTTAATAAATTTTAATTAAATAGCGTAACTCCTCACCAACACAAGGTTTACATACTTTTTAATCATTTTGTTTTTATTCATATTTTTAATCAAATTTAATTGTTAAGTGTGAAGGAATATGAAAAAGAGAAAGATTTCTACTTTTTACCCTATTTTAATAAATCTACAGAGATTTCCTTGCTTAGTGGTTGGTGGAGGACAGGTTGCATTCAGAAAAATACAATCTCTTTTATCATATAATGTAAAAATAACTGTTCTCTCCCCTAACATTTGTAAACCACTCAAAGCACTAATCAAGAAAAACAAAATAAAATTAATTCCTAAAGCTTATTCAAAAGAATATATTAAAAATTTTAGAATAATCTTTTGTGCTACTGATAACCAAAAAATTAGCGAACAAGTTCATAGTGATTGTAAGATAGGAAATAAATTACTTAATGTTGCGGACGTTCCTGATTTATGTGATTTCATTTTACCTGCGATCGTTCGACGTGGAGATCTTACAATTTCAGTTTCTTCCCAAGGCAGAGCTCCTTTTTTCGCAAAGGAAATTAAAAATAAAATAGATCATATTTTTCCATCATATTATGAAGATATAATCGACCTGGCTGGCAAATTCAGATCTACTATAATGAAGAGTAAAAAATTGAATTCACCGAAAATAAAAGAGAAAGCGTTTACTAAATTTTTCATGATTGACTGGAAGAAGGTTTTAAAAAATGAAGGAAAGAAAAAAGCTAAAGAATATATGCGAAATATTATCAAAGAACTTTAGTCAGAAAAAATTATGAAAAAAGGTGATGGAAAAGTGTACTTAGTTGGTGCTGGACCTGGTGATGTAGGTCTGATAACAATTAAGGCTATGGAAAAACTTAAAACAGCAGACGTGATAGTGTATGATAGATTAATTAATGAAGAATTATTATCGTTCTGCAAGAAAGATTGTGAGTTAATTTTCGTTGGAAAAGAATCCGGATATCATCCTATAGAGCAGGAAAAAATAACAGAAATCTTAGTAAATAAATCCCAATCAGGTTTAAATGTTGTGCGCCTGAAAGGAGGAAATCCATGTATTTTTGGAAGAGGATCTGAGGAAGCAATAGAATTAAAGAAATGCGGAGTCAAATATGAAATAATCCCCGGAATTACTTCCGGTATTGCTGCCCCAATTTACAGTGGAATTCCTTTAACCCATAGAGGTCTTACAACACAATGCATTTTTGTTACGGCTCATGAATGCCCTGATAAACCTGGGACACAAGTTGAATGGGAAAAATTAGCGACTTTGAAGAATACTTCCTTAGTTATTTATATGGGTGCTTCCAGAATTGAATCAATTACAAAGAAACTGATTAGTTGTGGAATGGATCCGGCAACTCCTGCGGCAGCAATTGAGAATGGAACTTTACCAATTCAGAGAACAATAACAGGTAGGCTTGATGAGATAGCTGCTGAATTTAAGAAACAAGAATTTCACGCCCCTGTTATAATTATGATAAGTGAAACTATTTCCTTGAGAGATAAAATTTCCTGGAATGAAAAATAATTTTTAGTCGTTGGATAAATTATTTAATGTTGAAGTAAAAAATTACCGTACTACGCATTTTAATTAATTTAGTATAAAATTATCACCAGCTTGTAAAATAGTAAATTAAGTGAATTTATCCGTAAATTAATCTAAGTATAAATTTATTACTCATAAATAGGGTAGAATTATATGGATATAATATACGATCTCTTACGATTTTTTCACGTTATCAGTTTTGTTTTCATGTGCGTTCTGCTATTCAATTTGATTGTAGCGAATGAACGTGTGATGCGCGGTATATCATTTAATTATGATGCTGATAACCACCTTGAGAACATTATAAAGAATGGTTTTAATTGGTGTTATATTTTTCAGGCAATCACTCTGGTTACGGGAGTGTTATTACTTCTGCTTGGAAACATTGGAATAGAAGGATTATGGACAGATTGGATAGTAATAACGAAGACAATCATTTTAATTGTTTTGATGGGAACAGTTTCTTACGTACACTTCAAATTACAACCTAAGATTGAGTCATTTCTTACTGCCATAACTACTGATACAGAAGTGCCGGGTACTCTTTTAGTGAAATTAAAACCATATCGAATTCTAAGAAAATGGATAACTGCATTCTACCTTTTTCTTGTGATTTCTGCTATTGTTTTAGGAATACAAGTTTATGCTCCATTTAATCCCGCTCTTACCGTTATCTTAATTGGAATATCAGGGTTATTTTCATTAACGGCTAATAAAATTCTGCTCCGATTTGGTTGGATTTAAATAGAATATTTGTTGTTTTTAACGTAAGCGATTTAGATTTCTAGGTTTCAAATGGAATGACGAATGTTTTAACCTCTTTGACTCCTTCGATATCTTTCAGAAGTTTGCTGAATTTTTTTGCAAGCACTTTTTCAACAGATAAAGATGATTCGACACTTATCAAAACAGCACCATCCTTACACTTAACGTTTGCTTCAGGAAATTTTTTGACTATAAATGAGTAAGCTTTTGCGGCTATTAGCATGTCTTTTAATTTCTTTTGGGAATCGGTTGTAGTCTGAAAGCAAGGAAGCTTAGCATAATTGTACAATATTTCTACGGCATCATTAACTGTTATGGTATCAATATGCAGTATAATGTCATATAATTCAGGTGCTTTAGTATCAATACCATAAAGAAACATACTCCATTTAGTTCTCTCTTCATCAATTTTTGTTAGAATCTGACGTGCTTTTTCTTCAGAAACATTCTCACGCTTCATTACTACTTTAATTCGAAAGTTAAAATCCGCAGTTATCCTAACTTTCAAAATATTTGGAAGATCACTGGTAAAAAACTGTCCTGCAAGTCCGTGATAAATTACATTATCTTTTTGAATTTGCTCTAAAAATGCCTTACGAATGAAAGCAATATATTTCTTTTTTCCGTGCTTCAATCGATCCAGCACTGACGGAGCATCTTGAATCGCTTGAAGAAGCTTGACCTCAGGTACATTGAAATCTCTCGATGCTTTTAAAAGTATTTCTCTAGATATACATTGGTATCCTAACTTTTGTGAAAGTTGTTCTGCAATTTCCTTCCCTCTGCTATAAGAACCTCTGGAAATTGTTATGATACCCATCCGAACCTCCCTATTAAGAGTAACAAGTTTCTACAAAACAATTTTACAATTCCTTCAGGACGTTTCAATTGTGCTACTCGAATAAGCTTTTGCAGCCTCAAGCAATTCTTTTAACTTTTTTTGTGATTCCTCTGTAGTCTGAAAACAAGGACGTTTAGCAAGGTCATAAATAAAATTTACTGCGCCATCTACCTGTAAACAGTCAATATGTAATATCACATCATATAATTCTGTAGTGTTTGTATCAATTCCATAAAGGTACATGCTCCATTTTCTCCTCTCAACGTCAATTTTGTATAAAAGTTTTCGAGCTTTTTCTTCTGAAATTTTTTCTCGTTCCATCAGAACATTCACTCTGAAATCCATATTGGCAATAATCCTTACTTTCAGAATATTTGGAATTTCTTTAGTAAAAAAATGACCGGCGAATCCATGATAAACAATATTATCTTTTTGTATGTATTCAAGGAAAGCTTCACGAATAAAAGCAACGTATCTCCTCTTTCCGTCTTTTATATGATCAAATATTGAAGGAGCATCCTCAATTGCATGGACTAATTTCACTTCCGGGACGTTAAATTCTTTTGAAGCTTCTAAAAGTACTTCCCTTGATATACATTCATAACTTAATTTCTTAGCTAACTTTTCAGCAATCTCTATTCCTCTGCTATAAGATCCTCTTGATATCGTAACTATACCCATGTGAACCTCCTTTATTTTATCTTAATCAGTATAAAATAAGTTGAAAAACATTTTTAATTAAACAACATCGCCGTAGCTTCTTAATGATTATAAGTTAAATCAATATATCCAATTTAATATCTTTAGTGCTGTAGAGAATTATTTAAAAGTTTAAAAATTTCTTACCTAATCATACTTAAAAATAAGGTTTCATTTTTTCATTTACCTTGAAATCGATTCAATTTAAACAACAAGAAAATCTACATTAGAAATATACAACTATAAGATGATTCCAGATTAATTTCTTTCAAAAAAAATTTCATTATTAATTATAATACATAACTTTTAGCAACAGTTGACTTACTTTTGATCTAACATAACCTATCTTAGCTTAATGCATTAATTTTATATATGAATTTCAACAACATAATGAATACAAATATGCCAATCAGTTTGATATTATCTTTATATTTAATGAAATTTAGCAGTATTGCTATTTGATTATTATGTTTAATAATAAAATTAAAAGTAGTTTTCCTTCTCCATCAGAACATCTAAAAAATAGCTGTCAAATAACTGAAAATAATATTTTAGAAATCATTCATCCCTCTACTTTTTATTCAGAAAGAAATCGACAAGATAATTTTCTTAGTAGATATTTATTAATATTGAGTTTTTGAAATGAAAAATGTGAGGAAGAATAAATAGTCTTAGTTTTGACATAAATACATGATCAGATTATAAGCTATAAATACTAACAATGATTCAATTACAATTAAGATATTCATTAGTTATTCTCTGTTCCGTCATATTTATAATTTGTGTAGTTGGAACTAATACAAGCTTTGCTGCAGATACATCAACTACTAATGAAGGAAGTGAACTTCAAACTTGGTGGTTTTATCCTCTTATTTTGTTAGTCCTTTCCTTTCTACTTGGAGTATTTGCTGTTTTAGCAGGAGTTGGTGGCGGTGTCCTATATGTTCCCATTGTAAGTGGTTTTTTACCTTTTCATCTGGATTTTGTACGAGGAGCTGGATTAATAGTTGCGCTTGCCGGAGCACTTGCAGCTGGACCTGGTTTGCTGCGAAAAGGATTTGCAAATCTGAGATTGGCAATTCCTATGGCTTTGATTGCATCGAGCAGCGCTATAGTTGGTGCAATGATTGGTCTGGCGTTGCCTACAAATATTATTCAAACTATGCTTGGCGCAACTATACTTTGTATAGTTGCACTAATGATTATAGCTAAAAAATCTGTTTACCCTGAAGTACCAAAACCAGACCGATTGTCCCAGACTTTAGGAATATTTGGTATTTATCACGAACCAACAATT
>JAPHUI010000037.1 GCA_026193755.1 Ignavibacteriaceae bacterium
CAGGACATGAAGCACTCTGTTCAGACGCGTAAATCGTATTATGTATTTTCCTTTTAAGCTCATTCTTTATTGTTTTCATTTTTATTGGAATCGGATTTAGTATCATCTGCATTGTTTTCAGCATCGTGAATCTTTTTTAATTTTCTTCTCCACTCCAATGAACGCGGAAACCAGAGTATAGTATGCATCCCCGCAATAAAGAAAGTTCCGACAAGCAAACCCGTCATTCCCCAGAAGACCCAGAATAAAATCGGGTACTTTACCGGGTCGTGATGAGTTGCGTGAGTTAAATATCCGGCGAATTGCCTGTTAGCTGATGGATGGCATTTCTTACAAGTTTCAACTACATTCTCTCTGCTCAATCTTGACTTTGGATCATTTACGGAAAGAATATCGTGTGAGCCATGGCAATCGTAACATTTGGCAGTTTTAGTGTAACCTAATTGAGAAACTTTTCCATGATAAGTGTCAAAATAAGTTTCAGCAATTTTTTCATGGCATCTGCCGCACTGGCTCATGATTTCAAGTTTAAATCCTTCCGAATCTGCCCTGCGAATTGTGTGTGCACTATGACAGTCATAACAAACAGGTAATTCCTTATCTGTCTTGGTAATTAAAGGTGAATGCACACTTTTAACGAACTGTTCCTCTATTCCATGATGACATTTTCCACAGGTTGAAGATATATTTGCCCGATTTATACTTGACTCAGGATTTGTATGCGGAAGTTCCCGATGAGCAGTATGGCAGGCAGTACAAGTTGCAGTAACTGTAAGTCCACTTTTTAATAAACCTTTTCCATGAATGCTTTCGGTATAATGTGAGATTATGTCTTTTTCTGACCCTGTATATCGGATAGCTGCCTTTTCTCCTTCGCGATGACACTTTGCGCATAAAACGGGAATGTTAGTTGCAAACGTCGGAGATTCCGGATTTAATTTACCTAATACTCCATGCGTACCATGACATTCTTTGCATGTGGGACCATTAGGATCATTTTTTGCTACTAATGTTCCGTGTGTACTTTTTGAATATTCCAGTGCAACTTCTTCGTGACAGGATGAACAATCAACTTTATGTGTAATTGTTTCGCAAGCGCGATGTTTTGATACATTTACTTCCGAGTGGCATTGGCTGCAAGCAGTATTTGAGTGCCTGGAATTTTTTATCTCGCTATAATCAACAAATAAAGATCTTCCATCTTTGCTTGCAACCAGGTTAGGATTATCATGACATTCGAGACAATCTTTATCTGCCATTCCATAATCATAATAAACTTTTCTTATCTCGTGCGGTTGATGGCAATCGACACAAGCAGGTAGCACATGTGTTTGCTTCTCCCAGAGTTCTCCGCGAATTACTTTTCTATGGACTGTTTCAATTTCTGAATGACATACCGAACATGTTTTTGCAATATTTTCCCTTGAAATCGTAGAACGAGGATCAGTGTGCGGTAAAATTCTATGTGCAGAATGGCAGGAAACACAAGTAGCAGAAACAGTTAATCCTTTGACGAGTAAACCTTCTCCGTGAATGCTTTCAGTATAATTTTCTAAAATTCTATCCTGAGGAATATGTCTTTGAAGCTGAACAGGCGTACCTTCCCTGTGACACCTTCCGCAAAGATATGGAATTTTCATTGGAGCAACAGCCGAGTTATGGTCCTTTACAGGGAGAATATCATGGTTGCCGTGGCAGTCCTGGCAAAGAGGTGCCAACGGATCTCCTTTTGCTTTTGCTTTGCCATGTAGACATTCAACATAAAGTTTCTGAATATCATCATGACAACTTCCGCAATTAACTCTTGTGTACTCTTTTCTGTGAGGAATATTTTCAGCATCAATATTTGTATGACAATCAATGCAATCCAATGTTCCATGAACCGAAGAAGAAAAGGTTTTGCTGCTTACATATAGCGAAACTGTTTTTGCACCGATCTTAGCTTTAAAATCAGGATCATCGTGGCAAATCAAGCAATCTTCTTTGGATTGAGCCGATATTAAAGGAAAGTAGATAACAATGAATAATAAGATTAATTTCTTCATATCAACAAAAACTTAGAACTCACTTTGATTCCGGGTGTTCACTTTTTTGCTGTGCTTTTACTCTTTCATACTCAAGAGGATGCTCTTCAGCCATTTCTTCTTCCGAAATTGTTCCTTTCCAGAATGCAAGATTGATTGGATAGATATCAGGATTGAAAATTACAAAGTAAAAATGCCAGACTACTATCGCTAAGAATGCAAGCCATGCTTCATAATAGTGAACAGTCCTTGCAACATCCCATCCAAGCTTGGTAATTATCCCGATAAAAGTATTATCGAACCACATTAAAATTCCGGTTGCTGTCATAAGGATTGTTCCCCAGATCAAAGCCCAGTATTCAGCTTTTTCAACGTAACTGAATCTGTCAAGTTTTGGTTTTAATTTGGAGATGCCAAGATTAAACTTAGCAACATCAATAGCATCTCTAATATCCTGATAACGAGGAAGAAGATCTTTTATTAATTGCCTTCCTCTCTTAGTGAATGAGATATAATAAATATGATATAAGCTTACAGCTACCATTACAACAGCAGAAATGCGGTGAAGCAGACTTCTGTACTCAAAAGTATCACTGCTTAAATCTCTTATATGCGAAACCCACCAGGAATTAGGGAAACTTAGCATAAATCCGGTAAGTACGAGCATTATAAAACTAATAGCGAGTGCAGCGTGCTGAATTCTTTCGTTCAGCGTCATCCTGAGATAAAGAGAATGACCGTGCCGTTCTTCTCTGATCAATCCTCGCTGTTTCATTTTTTTAATCTTGGACTTTCTGAAAAAGTCCATCAAATTGTGAAGGAACATCAAACCAATTA
The DNA here is from genome assembly GCA_026193755.1 of Ignavibacteriaceae bacterium. Taxonomy (GTDB): domain Bacteria; phylum Bacteroidota; class Ignavibacteria; order Ignavibacteriales; family Ignavibacteriaceae; genus IGN2. The sequence goes on from JAPHUI010000037.1 coordinate 2,862, forward strand.
CAACTATAATTAAAGTGATGTACATAGTAGCAATGATGTAAATTACCGGTTCGCTTTTATCTTGTCTGAGGACATGAATCTTTCCAATAGCAAAATTAGCATTGGCTCCCTTATGACAACCGCCACAGGTTTTTACCAAATTACCTTTATAAATAGTGGATGTCGAATCAGATGAAGGTTTAATGTTGTGTGCGCCATGACAACTTGCACAATTAGCTACTACAACAGAACCACCTTCAACGGCTAAACCGTGATAACTATCATTAAAAGTTTCAAACCTGTTACTAACAATGCCATACTTTTCTGAAAGCTTTAATGAGCTATGACAAGGCGAACAAACTTCTTTAGATAGGTTTTGAAACGCAACCGGTGACTGGGGATTATTATGTTTCAGTATATTGTGTTCTCCATGGCAATCTGTGCAAACGGGCGCTTCGCTAACACCATTCTTTAGAGCAACACCGTGAATGCTCCCAAGATATTCATTGGCAATTTTTGAATGACATTTACCACAGGTTGTTGGTATATTTTGTTTGAAGGTAGGTGACTTACTATCAGTGCTTTTTAATACTGCATGCGAACCATGGCAGTTTACGCAATTAGCAGCTTTACCATTGCCGGAATTCAATTCAGAGCCGTGAACACTTTTTTCATACATTGTAATAAAGCCGGCTGATGGTGTTGTTCTTTCACGGACTTCCGGCGAATCCAGATGACAAGACAAGCAAAGCTTTTCCTGGGCAATTTTTACGCTAGCAGTATCTTGAGTTGAGTGAACTGCAGCGATAGGATTTTTATGACAATTTAAACAATTAGGCGCTCCCAGCATTCCTTCTTTAAATGCACTATAATGTTCTGAGGAAAGATATTTTTCTTTAATTTCAGTATGGCATTCACCACAGGAGGAAGCAATATTTTCTGCGCTCCATTTATTTCCTTGCTTAGTGGGGTCCTGAGGATAATGATTGCTATGACAATTGAGGCAATTAACATCTTTTTCTTTTTCTCTACCTGTTGCCTTTAGTAACCGTGGTTGAAAAAGATGTTTAGTAATCTGTCTTTGATGACAATCACCGCAAGCTTTGGGTGTCAGATCATCACTATGCGGTATTGCTTCCGGATCAAATTTAATGTGGCAGGATGTGCATTGTAGTTTTGAATGACTTGATGAATGAAATTTTGCTCCACTTACATAAAGCGAAATTTCTTTTCCATTTTTCTTTGTTGTGAATGTGTCATCATCATGACACATCAGGCAGTCATCGTTTGACTGAGCAAACACATTCGAAGCTAATAAAAGAAGAATACCAGTAATTGTTATGAATATTCTTCTGTCAAAAAGTGTTCGATTCATTTAAATTAATAATCTCTTTTTTAATAATCTTCTAACCTTAATCCTTCGATTCGATTTTTAAAGTACCTAACCAATTAACCAGGGCATTTAATTCTTCATCAGTACCTTTGAATTTTAGCTTATGTTCCTTTTCATTAATCTTTAATTCTTTTAACAAATATGATTTTATTAAATCTGCATTGAGTTCAGAACCGACATTCGAC
>JAPHUI010000397.1 GCA_026193755.1 Ignavibacteriaceae bacterium
TGTAACCACTATGTCACTCTGAGCCTGTCGAAGAGTGACTGAGGGAACAGTATATTTTATCTTTGTACTTGGATTAAATGGATTAGGGTAGTTCTGATAAAGCATAAAATTATCGACCATCCTTTTCTCAGTTTTAACAGAAACAGGTGTTACAAGCAAATTTCTGTAAATCTGAAAGCCAGCTATTCCATCTGCAACATATACGAATCCATTACTTTCATCTACGCCTAATGCAAAACATCCTGAAGGTTCATACCAGCCTACCAATGTTGGACTTGCCGGATCTGAAATATCAACAACCTGCAATCCACCTAAAATATATTCGGATACATATGCATAGTCTCCACTCAGTGTTATTCCTGTCGAACCATCAATCAGATCAACATAACCGATTACGGAAGGATTCATTGGGTCTGAAACATCAACAACTTCAACACCACCATAACCATCTGCAATGTATGCTTTATCATCTTTAACTTTTACATCCTGCACGTGACTGGTAATATTCTGGAACCGGTTAATTAAATTCGGATCAGAAGGATCGCTTATATCTATAATGTAAAGACCGTATGTATCTTCGCCTGAGAATGGACCGTAATCAACTATGTAGAGGTAATTGCCTTCTACATCAACAGCCTGGGCATAACAATAATCAACTCCGGGTATACCACCGGACGTCCAGCCCATTGTATGTCCAACCAATGTCAGGTTACTCGGATTTTCAAAATTTAAAATCCTGACACCATCCCACCAGCAAGCCACGAAAGCCAGATTATTTTTCACAACTAAATCCCACGTCATCACGGGAGAAGTATAAGAACTTAAGCTTACAGGATTTGCCGGGTCTGAAACATCCATTATGTGCACAGTATTGCTTGCACCCATACTATAAGGGCAATATAGAACTAAAGAATTGTCTGCTGCTTCAACAAGAGAACCATCAATATCCACATACCCAACCTGTAAGGGGTGAGTGGAATCAGAAACATCAATTACTCTGAATCCGTTACTTCCTGTATATGCATAACTACCGGATACAGAGATATCTTCAACAAATCCGGGAATCTCAAATCCGGAAACGTATTGCACGTTGGTTGAATCAGTAACATCAAGAACTGAAAATGTACTATTGCGTGTTAGGTATACGTAATCTTCAATTCCTGCAATGAATTCGTAGTCACCTGAATAAAGAGAAATTGGTGTTGGTGTTGAAGGATCTTCTACATTTACGATCTGTAAACCGCCACCAGTACCAGCTTTTGAAATGTAAGCTTTATTGTTAAACACAACAACATCCTGAGGATAGTCACCTATATTCACATTCCCGGCTACTGTTACATTCAGTGAATCGCTGATATTCAATATTGTAAAGACACCAGAACTATTGACTGCATAAAGATAGTCGCCCGATATATCAAACTCACTTCCTGATGCATATCCATAAGAAGCAATCAACTGCAAGTTAAGTGGATCAGATACATCAATAATCTTTAAGCCTTGTGAAGATGTAACAATATAAACTGTTTCTCCTTTCATATACATTTGCGAAATCAGGTTGTTTGCTATATAAAGATCTTCAACAATGACCGGGTTATAAGGGTCAGAAATATCTAAAGTCCATAAACTATAATTAGTAGTAAAAAATAAATAATTTCCGCTGTAAGCAACACCGCTCCTTGGATAGGGTTCGGTTGGAAACCTGCTCATCCTGGTTGGGTGATACAAATCGGACAAATCCCATATTTCTATTCCTGAAAAATATGCACAGACATAAAGTCTTTTATTTACGGGATCGTAAGTGCAGCGGTCAACCAGAGAACGTGTTCGGATTTCAGAAAGTACAACTGGATTCTGTGGGTCAGAAATATCTGTAACATAAATACCACCACCGGAACCTACAAAAACCAAATCTCCCTCGGGACTTATACCGAGTGCATAGCTGGTAGAAAATGGATAATTTCCTTTAAAGCTTGCATTGGATGAATCGAAATTAATTACAGTTAA
>JAPHUI010000039.1 GCA_026193755.1 Ignavibacteriaceae bacterium
AGCAATTCAAAAAAGTTTTTACCATATAATTCATCGTCTTGAAATTCGAGTTTTGAATTAAAAGCCTGATTAGTAAAAGTTATCGTACCCATTAAATCAATTTTACACATCGCTTGATGAATGTCTTCTGGTTTTTGCCTCTGTTCAGCTGACTTTAAAGTTAGTTGTTTAGTAATTGGTAAATCTGTCTTTAGCTGGGTACAAACAACAGTGAAGTTAGTTTCATCTTCTTTACTTTTGAAGAAATTTATATGTACAGGTACCGTGCCTGTTTTTTCATTTTTGATATTTGTAATTAGTTCACAGGAATTGGTATCGTCCAATGACGAGATTATTTTCAAAAATTTACTGGGCTCTAATGAAGGAAATAAATCACTGATTGATTTTTCGCCAGCGTTTTTTTCTATTCCTGATATTTTTTCAAAATGCTCGTCCCAGCTAAGAATTTTTCCGCTATTATTTATAAGTATGAATCCGGAATCCTTTCTCCGTGATATCTCTTCATAATAACGCAGCTTGTTTAATTTTTCTTCTAATGTCAAAGCGTCTTTACTCTCGCCAGGCTTTTCTTTGAATATGAGATAAAGAATTTGAACAAAGCCATTTTCCCCAATTACCGGCTCAATTATACAATTAAATTTTGATGCAATATTTTCGATTTGGGAATCAAGTTCTAAAATTTGAACTTCACCATTTTGAACTGCAATACCAAAAGCTTCAAATATTTTTTGTCTTGTGGAGAGGTTAAAAATTTCATTGATATTTTTTCCTGTGATTTCCTTCCTTAAAAGGTTTAATTCCGCATTTTCTTTCCCAGCGGAATACTTTATATCTCCATTCGTGTCAGTAACAATAAGGAAAATATTTTCTTTGTTGATGTACTCATCTGTTAATCTCGGTTCCAGATTCAACTCTTTCCTGATTTCATGCAAAATTTGTAAATCTTCTATTATCAGCATCCCGCTGGAAACATTTTCTCCTTCATAAATTGGTGAACCCTTTACAATTAGTGAAATTAAATTTCCATCATTAGTTTTTACATTCTTAATTTCTTTTTCAAAAGGTTTACCATTCAAAACTGATTTCAGATCGTCGATAATATTTATGGGGGGGAAAAGGTTATACTTGAAAATATTAATATTTAGAAGTGAAGTATTGAATTGATATAATAATCCCATCTTGTGGAAACTCTGATTTATGAATTCCACACGTCCTTTAGGAGAAAATGTTAAAACCCCCAATGGAATTTGATCTATTAATATAGCTGTGCCCTGTTCCAAGAAAAGATCTCCCTCAGAAGGATATATCTAAACTGAAGAATTAGTTGATTAATATATCAATTATAATGCTAAAGGATTTAATTATACATAACCTGTTTTAATGGCTGATTATAATATTAGTAATAAATAATTAATCTTCTGAAATATTCAAAAAGCTAAGAAAAACGCTACAATTAAAGAGTACAGTTAATATAAAATGTATAAATCACTCTATTTTGGAAAACGCCGTTTTTAGGTCTCAATATGATAAATGAGACCTTGATTTCGTAACAATATAAGAAATTTTTTATGATGGTTTAGTTGCTTTTTATAACCAGCCAAAGGCAAATTTTTGTTAAATTTTGATATCAATCAGGCAAAATTATTCGTGTTTAAAAATATTTTTCAAATAGTCGGAAAAAGATCACTGGCATTTTTCGAAGAGACAGGGCAAATTTTTTTGCTCTTCTATGGAATTATAAAAAATCTTAAAAATCTTCACCGCACCCGAAGAGAAGCACTTTTTCAGATGCAGCATATAGGAGTAGATTCACTTCCACTTGTCATTATAATAGCAACCTTCACTGGTGCTGTCGCAGCATGGCAGGCAGCATACCAGTTAAAAGGAATTGCCCCGCTTTCTCTGTTGGGGGGAACAACAAGCAGAGCCATAATTACGGAACTTGGACCTGTTCTGACAGGGATAGTAATTGCAGGAAGGGTTGGTGCATCAATAGCGGCTGAGCTTGGAACAATGAAAGTAACTGAACAGATAGATGCACTTGAAATTATGGGAATTGATCCGGTAAGATACCTGGCAATGCCCAGATTTTTAGCATCGGTTTTAATGATGCCAATATTAGTAATCTTTGCCAATACAATTGCAGTTGCTGGAGCTTATATCGTCTCCGATTATTTTCTGCATGTTTCATTCAACGTTTTCTTTAGCTCAGTCCGGCAGTTTTTTGAATTCTCTGATCTTACAGGGGGTTTAGTTAAAACAGTTATATTCGGTGGCGTGACTGCACTTCTCGGATGTCATATTGGATTTAGAACTTCAGGTGGTGCCGAAGGTGTAGGTCTTTCAACCATTCGTTCTTTTGTTCTTTCTGCAGCGATGATATTAATTCTCGATTATTTCCTCTGGACATTACTGTTTTAGTAGGAAATAGATTATTCATGGGTGCGATAAAATCTATTCATTAAAGAGTTTAAAATATCTTTAAAATTCAGTACCATGAGTTCACAATTAAGAAAAATCTGGAGCAAACTATGGAAACAATTCAATACAATATAAAGGAACGAAAATCCAAAGTTGTCCTTCCCGAATCACTTGGATTTGGAAAGATATTTACCGACCATATGTTTGAAATGGATTACAATGAAAAAAATGGATGGCATAATCCAACTATCCGGCCGGTTGAAGATTTACCTGTACATCCTGCTTCAATGTTCATACATTATGGTCAGGCTGTTTTTGAAGGGTTGAAAGCTTTTAAGCAACAATCTGGTGAAATAGTTTTATTCAGAGCCGACAAACATTTTGAACGTTTAAATAACTCATCACGAAAAATTTGTATTCCCGAGATAGATGTTGACTTTGCTCTTGAAGCTTTGAAAGAGCTTATAAACATCGATAAGGATTGGATACCAACAAAGCAGGGAGAATCGTTATATATTCGACCATTTATTTATGGAGCTGATCCGTTTCTGGGAGTTAAACCTGCGAAAAAATATAAATTTATTTTACTTTTATCTCCTGTCGGTGCCTATTATCCTGAAGGATTTAAACCCGTAAAAATTCTTGTGACTGATGAATACGTTAGAGCTGTTCGCAAAGGATTGGGTGATTGTAAAACACCTGCTAATTATGCAGCAAGTCTGCTAGCAGGACAATCGGCGGTAAAGAAAGGATTCACACAGGTTTTATGGCTCGATGGCGTTGAGCAAAAATATATTGAAGAAGTAGGTACAATGAATATCTTCATTAATTTGAAAAATGAAATTGTTACTCCGAAATTGAATGGAAGTATTTTACCAGGAGTTACCAGAAGATCCGTTATTGAAATTTTAAAAGAATGGAAGATGAATATTGTTGA
>JAPHUI010000168.1 GCA_026193755.1 Ignavibacteriaceae bacterium
ACAAATCTTTTAGGAGTTGATTCTAACAAATGATAAAAATTCTTTACATTTTAGAGGCGACATCCGGTGGAACACAAAAGCACGTAATCGACATTGCAAAAAAAATAGACAAATCAAAATTCCAAATTGATATTATTTTTTCAATTAACAGAAATAAACATTTTATTGAAGAGAGTAATGGAATTTTTAATATGATGTATGGATTACCTATTCCAAGGGGCGCTTCCTTTTCCGATTTGATTAATATTTTTAGAATAAGAAAAATTATTAAGACTAATAACTATGATATAGTACACTGTCATAGTACAAAGGCAGGCTTCGTAGGTCGTTTAGCTGCATTTTTAAGTCAACATCCGAATGTTATTTATTCTCCTCATGGATTTATGTTTTGTGATACGCGAATTAAATTTAAAAGACACTTATACTTGAATCTGGAGAAATATCTTGGCTATCTTACAAATAAAATAATTGCGGTCTCTGGTTCTGAAAGAGACCTTGCAATCCATTATCAAATTGTGCCGAACAAAAAAATTATTACTTTATATAATTCTATCGATCCTTCTGATTATGACGATTTCAATTATAGGAATAAGGTTCACGAAAAACTTCTTAATAATCAAAGTGAAATAATTCTTGGCACTGTCGGAAGATTGTATTATCAAAAAGATCCTATAATGTTAATTAAAAGTTTTAAAGTTATTAACGACCGATTTCCAAATACAAAACTAATTATTGTTGGAGACGGCCCTTTAGAAAAAGAATGTATCAAACTAATTAATAAACTCAATCTTGAAACTAAAATAAATCTCGCAGGCTTTCAAAAAAACTCCCGAGCTTATTATGAAATGTTTGACATATTTATGCTTTCCTCACATTACGAAGGTTTACCATATTCACTTCTTGAGGCAATGATGATGGGAATACCTTCCGTTGGCACCGATGTCGTTGGAATAAAAGATTTAATCCTGGACGGCGAGACAGGTTATTTAGTAAACGAGGGAAATTATTTAGAATTAGCGGATGCGGTTATAAAGATGCTCGAAAATCCCGATTTATTATCAATCTTTAGTACAAATGCTAAAAATAGAGCTAAAGTGAATTTTAACTTCGTCGAAGGCATTAAGGATTACCAGGATTTTTACATCGCTCAATGCACGCCTGCCATGGTGTAAAAGTTGACTTTACTTCTATACGTTCTCACCCAATAATCAGTAGCCATTCTTAATTTAATAATTGTAATATTAAGTCCTCATACTACAGTATTTCCTAGCCAGTGGAATTATGTATTCAAAAATTTCTTCTTCTGTTAATTGATTCATACATTGAATGCCGGGACAACAATAAATTTCTCCTGCTGCAAGACATAATTTTTCATTCTGTCTAGCTGAACATTTAAGCACTTTTTGAGCATAAATTTGATGATCAGAATTGGGAGCAGTATATGCAGGATTTGTAGAACCGTAAATTGTGAAAGTCGGTTTTCCTAAAAAGTTAGCAATATTTACAGGACCTGAGTCATTTCCGATGAATAGTGAACACTCACTTATTCTTTGAATCAAGTCTTCAGATGAGTTAGTCTGTATTACAGTAATCTTAGAATTAATTATTTCCTGCCTGATATCAAAGTCTATATTATTCATCTGTGCTACGATGCTTACATCGTAATCCACATTTAATTTTTCTGCAAGACTAAAAAATTTTCTTAATCCCCATTCTTTCTCCTTCAATCTGGCAAAAGGATGAACAAGTATTTTACCATTTGGATTAATAGCTATCGGTGGTTTATTCAGTTCGTACTTATCATTTACTTGAATTAAAGGTGAAATAGCATCCAAATAAATATCAGTTAGTCGGGGCATCTCTCTAATTTTGACATAATTATCGTAAATACCTCTAAAAGCTTTACCATTAATTCCAATAATTTTTTTTGCTTTCATTTTGAATAATAGAGCAGCGGAAATCATCGATCCCGTCAAATCAAAAATCACAAAAGGATTTAATGCTTTTAGTTTTTGTTTCACATTCTTTTTTGCTATTCTCTCCTGAAAATAGAAATCTCTTCGTTCAACCGTACAGAATTCTATATCCCTAAAAACTAGTTTATAAATAGGGACTGATTCAGAAAAACAAACAATTATAGTTTTGCTTCCATATTGCTCAACAATTTTCCTGATTGCATGTATAGTAAAAGTTGTATCCCCTAGTCGATGCAAAGCAATTATGATCACATTACCATCATCGAAAGAAAATAGTTTATTGATTTGTCTGATTACAAAAAAAATAAAATATAAAATTGTGTGTATGAGCAGGCCTACAACCTTAATACGGTTTAGAAATTCGTTGAAGGGAATTTTTTGGGATTTGAATTTCATGACCTCTATTAAGTTTGAAATATTTGTTTTTCCGGCTTTGATTTACCAACTATAGGAATCAGATAAAAATAAATTAAACTACTAAAGACCAACCAGAAAGGAAGATCGGTTGTTAATCCACCAATGTACAGAATTCCGATACTATTAAAAAAGTTTCTTAAAATAATACTGGCACCAATAGCAAATAAAGCTATTATTAAATAATATGTGTTTTTAGCTTCAGTTCTATACTTCTTTATCGTCTTAATTCCAATTCTAAAAAAAATAATGGGTAAGGTTATGGCTGTTACTAATCCCAATATTCCAAGCTCAGTAAAAAGAACAAGAAAGTAGTTGTGAGAGAAATTCACACCACCACTTACATTATAAAAGTAGATCATTAGTTTACCCCACCAATCACTGAACATATATGGGAAATAATTAAACACTTCATACCTGTAAGCGCCAGGTCCTAATCCAAAAACAGGATGGTCCCTAATAATATTTAATGACATACTCCATATATAATCTCTTGCACTCATCCCCTCTTCTATTCTGAAGAATAAAGTTACAATTTCATTTAGAGGAGGGTAAAACAAAATGAGCAGTCCTATACAAATTATCACAAATAGGAACCGATAAAATAGTTTTCTTTTTATCATAAAGAATAGAATTGAAGAACTTAAGAGAATAGCTAAAATAGATGACCGAGCCATAGTAAGCATTATACCTAAACTGATAAAAAATAAAAATAATAAACTGATTACTCTATAAAATTTTTGTTTTTTTAATAAGAAAAAAGTTATAGCAATGGGAAATGAAAAAATATAAAAATTAGTTAATGCTTCAGGATTAGTAATGACAATCGATATTCTGGTTCTGTTTTTTGAAAGAATATCAATCAAGCTATAGCCTTCAAAGAAAAATGCAATAAGAGAAATAATCACATAAATAACTGCAACTATCATCAATGCATTAATGTAATTTTTAATGACAGCAATATCCTGAATCAAAGCATAAAAAATGTAAACAATAATAAAAAAAGCGGCTTGTCGTCCAATTATTCCAATACCAGCGAAAGGATACGATGACATTACTGCAGAAATTATCATAGCAGAAAAGTATAATAGGACCAAATATCTAATTGACTTTGGCACATGAGGATACTCTTTAAAATTTAAACCAAATCTTTTTAAAAATATGATACCCAGTAAGATAAAATCAGTAATTTGTACAACTGCCCTTAACGATTCATTCAGTTCACCAACAAGTGTAAATAAAGTTATAAGAATAAGAGCAATTATGAAACGCTCGCCGAAAATGAAGCAGAGAGTTATTAATAATATTACGGGCAGCAAATAAATACTCCATTCACCTAAAAGCAGAACTGGAATACTTAGTAAAATAGAAATAAGGATAAAATTAATATTGGCTGGCCATGTGTTTTGAAATATTTTAAAGTAGTTGTTAAACAAGAGGTTTAATTTTTATATTACAATTTAAAAAACATAAGAACAATTTATTATTTCTTTGCAATAACGATAGAATTTTGTGTTAAAATCTTTTCTGAAATATGAATTGTATTTGTATAATTAGTACTAATTTTTAAATACTTTTTCATTATGCTTTAATAATTCTACTCAGGTTTGTTCTTTGCAATACATTTTCGAAAACAGCAATAGATTTATGCTTTATCACTAATAAATTTAAAAGGTAAAGAACTACAAACAGAACCATCATTGTCATTTCTATAATGATATTTTTGATTGGCATTATATTTTTGATAATGAAAATAACTAGAAAACAAATACAGCAATTTATCAAACAAACAAAAAAATCTTTGAAAAAAAGATTCTTCTGACGTATTTTTAGTTTGTTATTAATTATCATGAAGCTAACCAAAAAGAAAAATAAATAACTGATACTTGTACTTGTAGCTAACCCGTATTGTTGAAAATTTTCTACTAATATAAAATTTAAAATTAATTTTATTGTTATTCCCACTATAGTAATAGCAAGTAAAACTTTAGCAAGGTTTAGACTGTAGAATATTTTATTTAGTACTGTGTAAACAGATAGGAAGACAATACTGACTGAATAGCACTTCAACGCGGTGTATGTTATAGATGTGCTTTCTGCTAGAAATTTACCTCTTTCAAAAGCAATTTTAATAATAGTATCACCAAAATAAAATAGTATAAATGTAATCGGCATAAAAATGAAAATATTAATAGATATACTTTCATTATATATCCGTTCCAATTCCGTGTTTGACGGATCGACCAGAGCTTTCGTTATCTTAGGAAATACTACCGTTGCCAGAGAGAGAGAAAAAATTGTAATAGGAAGAATAAATATTAGATATGCATAATTTAATGAAGCTATACCACCTGAGCTTATCCTGCTGTAAAAATATCGGTCAAAAATTGAGTAGAGCTGACTTATCGTTTCAATTAATAGTATTATTAGTATTGATGAACTAAAGACGGATTTCATTTGAGAGAGTTGACGAAAGTGTGGAATCAGATTAAGTTTAAAATATTTTCTGGAATTTAAAATCAGATAATAAAACTGAAGGATCGTACCGATTAAATATCCCACTGGAATTACATAAATTCCTATCACATTCGTGAAAATAATTAACATAGAAATAATTGAAATATTCAAGAATAAGACAGAAATAGAAGGATATTTAAATTCAAAAACTGTCTGGAGTAATGCTGATAACATTGAAATACCGGCAGAAAAGGGAATAGTGAATAAAAATATTCTGAAAATGTTAGTCGCTGTTATTTTACTTTCAATAGTAGCTGTATGCATATAAAGGTCTATAATAGTTTCAATAAAGAAAAAAAGTAATAGAGTTATTATCGTTCCTGCGCCAATAAACAGAATAAAAGACTGGTTATAATATTTCTGAGACTCATCTTCACTTAATGAATTAATTTTTTGAAAGGCAGGCACAAAAAAATTCTGCCCTATATAGAGTATTATTACATTTATAGTAACGGGCAGAACAGCGCCGACGAGATACAGATCAAAATCTTTTTCTAAACCGAAATTATTTGCAAAAAAGATCTCGCGGATGAACCCCAACCCCCTGCTAAGCAGTAATAGCATAGAAATAAATATTGAAGCACCGGCTATTGTTGAGGTAAATTTTTGTTTCATTTCTGGTTTAAAGAATCAGGTGAGTTATTTAAGAATCAGGTTTTTAAAGTATTCAATAGTATCTTTCAATCCTTCTTCCCTCTTGACAATTGGCTTCCAACCAAGTTTATTTATGGCTTTGGTAATATCCGGCTGTCTTACTTTTGGATCGTTAACAGGTAACTCTTCAAAAACAATTTTACTTTTACTTTTAGTTAACATGATTATTTCTTTTGCAATTTCAAGAACTGATATTTCTTCGGGATTGCCAATATTAACCGGTTCGTTTTCATCAGACATAAGCAATTTAAATAAACCATCAACCTGGTCAGTTATATAGCAAAAGCTTCTTGTTTGCGATCCATCGCCGTACACAGTAATCGGTTCATTCTGTAATGCCTGCATAATGAAATTTGGAATCGCTCTGCCATCCTGCACTCTCATCCTGGTACCGAAAGTGTTAAAAATTCTTGCAATCCTTGTTTCTACATTATGGTAACGTTGATAAGCCATGGTGAGAGCTTCAGCAAATCTTTTTGCTTCGTCATAAACTCCACGTGGTCCAATCGGGTTTACGTTTCCCCAATAATCTTCACGCTGCGGGTGAATGTCAGGATCTCCATAGACTTCTGACGTTGATGCAAGCAAGAATCTCGCTTTTTTTTCTTTTGCAAGACCTAATGCTTTATGCGAACCGAGAGAGCCAACTTTGAGTGTCTGAATAGGCAGTTGTAAATAATCAACCGGGCTAGCCGGGGATGCAAAATGCAATATGTAATTTACCTTTCCGGGTATGAAAATATAATTAGTAACGTCGTGTTTAATAAATTTAAAATTTTCGTTACCAGCCAGATGTGCTATGTTATTAACATTTCCTGTAATCAGGTTATCTATACATATAACCTTTAAACCTTCGTTCAGTAGTTTATCGCAAAGATGAGAACCTAAAAACCCAGCTCCTCCTGTTACAACAGCAGTCTCCATTATTTATCACTTTTCTTAATATTGAAAATGGATATTTTTCTTTCTTTTATAACAAAGATCATTGAAACAAAGAAAAGAATAAATATACCGCTTACTACCGTAGAATAAATTAGGCGGGGAGATGTTTGCTTCCTGGGTGGGATGGCTTCGTCAAGTATATCAATAGTAGGTACATCTCTGTTTTCCTGAATTTTTTCACGATAGTACTGCTGCTGAAGAAGGAGATATACTTCGTTCTTTATTTTTACAGCACGTACTAATTTTGCCAAATCCATACCTAATTCAGGAACATTACTAAAAGCCACCAGATAATCATCTGAATCTATATCAAATTTTTTATATTCTTTTTGCAGCTCATTCAATTTTGATTTTAATGAGAGTAACACTTTATTGTCCGCTCTTAAATTGGGCTCGAGCAAACCAATCTCAATCTCAGTGTTTATAATTTCCGCTTTAAGTTTTGCAGCACTTTCGATTGCAGAAGTTAGTTGCTCGGATAGAGAGATGGTTTTATTTGTTTTCTGAAACTCCATTAATCGTATTTCAGCCGAATCCAGCTCAATTTTTGTTTGTTCAATCTGATGTTCGATATATTCCCTGGCTCGTTTTGCACGGTACGAAACTTTTTCCCGGTTGATTTTATCTAAAGCTTCCACGTAAGAATTTGAAAGGCTTGCCGAGAGATTTTTAACAGAATCTTTATTTGAAAAGATTAATGGAATTAGATGAGTTGAAACATTAACAGATAATGTAATTATACCTTCTTTATTTAAATCAAGGTTGAGTGATTTTTGAAGTTCCTTTGTAGCTTCATAATCATTTTCAGAATTAAAAAATTCTTTAAGATTATGTTTCTTAACTACATATTCTGCTGCAGTACGGCTTTTAAGAATTTCTACAAAAAGTTGTGAGTTACCTGGTGCAAATTTTCCGGTCAGAAAATCGGTCACTTCACCACCGGAAAGCAGTGAGCCTAGACCTGATATCTGGTCTTTCTCAGTTGGAGGCAGGATTGTAACCTGGGCATCATACGTCACCGGTGAAATTAATAACAAGTATATAAATACTACTAATGAAACACCGAAAGTTAATTTTAAAATGGTTTTCCAGTTAATTAGTAAGACGTGTATAATGTCGTGTAATGTCATTGATATCACCTTGTGGCTATAATTATAGCAGCGGTTGCCGATAATATCACAGCGACTTGTGCAACTACTGTAAGGACATCAGTAAATACAGTCCAAAACTTTGGTCCGGGTGGTTCCTCAGGTGCCCAAATAGTATCACCGGGTTGAAGTAAAACATCTTCATCCGCATCGATCCATTCGCCGGTTTTCGCTTTTATGACTCTGACATCACCCTCCAAAGCACGCCAACCAAAACCACCTGCCAGGTTAATATAATCTTCAACTGTTAAAGTTGAGTCAAAAATAATTTTTCCAGGGTTAACAAATTGCCCTAACATTATAATATAATCTTTCTTCTGTGGGATGTTGATTATATCACCTTTATGTAACACAATATTTTCAGTCAGATCATTATCCTGAAATAGTCTAACAAAATCAACAATAACCACACCCGTCGATTGTCTCGATTTTGCTTTAAAGTAATCGTATTCATCTTCCGTCATTTTATCTGTAGGTATAAGCTTGAGTCTTTCATATTCAGGATCAACTTCCTGAACTTCCATCTTTCTGCTAACTGAGGCTTCGGTAAGAGATGCTTCCTCTAAAAATCCACCTGCATTTTCAATTATTTCTTTTAAGGTAGTTGAATCTTTACTAATCTTGTACCAACCAGGATATTTTACGTAACCATCGACCCTCACATAATAATCGATAAAATATTCCGGAATTTGTCTAACCATTAAATGGTCCTTATTTTGAAGAACCACATTGTTTTCTTTTAATGAGTCGTAAGAATAATAGTTGCTGACCTGTTTCTCACCGTCATCAATAAATTTCACCAATTCAATACTATCTTTCCTAGCTTTATATGTAAAACCACCAGCTAGTTTTATTAGATCCAATACAGTTTCACCTTCTCTGTATTCATAAATAGCTGGATAAATTATTTCTCCGCTTATTTGTATCACACGATCAACTTTGCTTATAAGTACCACATCTCCTTCAACTAAAATTGGATTATTTGTGTAATCAGCAAATCTTAAAAATGCTAAGAAATCATATTTTTTTTCGGTTTTATCTTTAGAAACAATTTTTATCTCTCTTATATTTGAAGTTTCATTAAATCCTTTTGAAACAGCTATAAGATCTATTAATCTGCTATTAGCAGATAGAACAAATATTGAAGGTTTAACCACATCTCCGGTCAATGAAACTTTAATTTTTCTAAAGTCTACAAGTGAAATAAAAATGTCAACATCTTTGTAATACTTCAGAATAGTATCTCTGATTTTATTTTTTGCATCTTCAAGAGTACTATTTCTAAGATCAATACCACCTACCTTAGGAATATATAGCCATCCTTCCTGATCAATAAAAAGAGTATTCGTAATTTCCGTTACACCACTGATTGACAGAAAAAATTTATCTCCTGGTCCTACTTTATATTCCTTTGGATTAATTATTCCTTCGGTCGCAGTGCCTGAAAGCTGTTCAAGCTGACTGCTTTTTGCTAGAGCAAGAGAGTCACCAAAAATTCTTTCCTGGTAGTTGGGAAGTTGTTGACAATAAAGTGAGGTACTTAAAAAGA
>JAPHUI010000164.1 GCA_026193755.1 Ignavibacteriaceae bacterium
CAATCACGATGGGGAAGATTAAAATATCGACTTTACCGCAATCCGTTTATTTTATTTGTAATTATTCCTATTATTTTATTTGTGGTGCTCTACAGACTTCCGCTTTCTGATTCTAAGGATATTAAAAAATTTCAACCAAGTGTTTACTTTAGAAGCATTGTAATAACTTTTATAATTGCCGGATTAATATGGCTTATTGGATGGCAAGACTTTTTGAAGATACAACTACCTATAACATTTATTGCCTCAACCACAGGTACATGGTTGTTTTATGTTCAGCACCAGTTTGAAGATACTTACTGGAGTGAGAGTAAAGGTTGGGATTATACTTCTGCAGCAATGCGTGGAAGTTCCTACTACAAGCTGCCAAAAGTTTTACAATGGTTTACCGGCAATATCGGGTTTCACCATATTCACCACCTGAGTCCAAAAATACCAAACTACCTTCTTGAAAAATGTTACAAAGAGAATCCGGATCTTCAGAAGTCACCTGTATTAACCCTTCGTTCAAGTTTTCGAAGTATGTTCTTAAGGTTATGGGATGAAAAACAAAAGAAGCTTGTCAGCTTCCGTTACTTCAAGCGTCATCTACTTGAGATGCAAGGAAAATTTTCTGAAAATTGATTTGATTAATAAATTGCATTTTCATTTCACTAGTTATTGCATTCGATTTTAATACATTCTAAAGATTAATTAAGTTTAATTGTGATTTCCTTAAAAATTAATCTTTCACCTCTTATATAATTTATGAATCCAATCTGGGAGACTGCGGTAAAAATTCGTGCGTTCGATGTTGATGCAAATAACCGCTTAAAAGTCAGCACGATTTTCGATTACTTTCAGGATGCAGCTTCAAATGATGCTGAAAGACGTAATTTTGGTTACGAGGTATTTATCCCAATGGGTTTGTTTTGGGTTTTATCCTGGATGAAAATTGAGTGTATTGACTTTCCAAAATTCTCAGATGAAGTAAAAATTCAGACATGGGGAAAGAAACAGTACAAACTTTATTCGATGCGAGACTATTTACTGGTTAATTCGGATTCAAAAATAATTTGTAAAGGAACTTCAGCCTGGCTTCTACTCGATTCTAAAACTCTTCGACCAAAAATTTTACCTGAATTATTTCCCGATATCAAAATGTTCGAATCAAAAGATGCGTTGACTGATCTACCTAGAAAATTAATACCAAGCAGAGATAATGAGATTATTTACTCATCACAAATCCGCTATTCCGATCTCGATCTAAATCAGCACGCCAACAACGCAAAATATATTGAGCTTATGCTTGATTGTTATGATGTAGATTTTCATAAAAATCATACACTTAAAACATTAACCATTTCCTTCAATTCTGAAACAAAGTACGGTGATAATATTCAACTTAGAAAAGGAATTGAAGTTTCGAATTCACTTACTCATTTTATCGAAGCGAAAAATTTGAAGTCCGAAAAAATTGTTTTTCAAGCATCACTCGAGTGGTCGTAGTTTATGGAATTTGGTTGGCTTTCAATTATCCCTCCTCTATTTGCAATTCTTCTTGCAATTAAAACCCGCCAGGTTTTTCTTTCATTATTTTTAGGGATCGTTGTTGGTTGGATAATAATTTCTGGTGGAAATATATTAAAGGGTTTTGAATATTCTATTCAATCAATAATTGATGTTTTTAAAGATGCAGGCAATACAAGAGTTGTAATTTTTTGTGCTTTAGTCGGAGCATTAATTTCTTTAACGCAGGCAAATGGGGGAGTTCAGGGTTTTGTTGATCTTATTCAGAAAAAGAATATTGTAAACAGCAGAAGAAAAGCAACTGTATTTTCTTTCATCGTCGGCTGTGTAGTATTTATAGAATCATCTATATCTTGTTTAGTAACCGGAACAATATTTCATCCGATATTTGAGAAGTTCAAAATCTCAAGAGAAAAGCTCGCTTACATTTGCGATACTACCTCTTCACCAATTTGTATTTTAATTCCATTAAATGCCTGGGGAGCATATGTTGTTTCATTACTTGAAAAGGAAAGTGTCGGTAATCCCGTACAAACATTTCTTAGCACTATTCCTCTAAACTTTTATGCTATTCTTTCAGTTCTTTTTGCAGGATTCATTGCATTCAGCTATAAAGATTTTGGATCGATGAGAAAAGCAGAGAAAAGATCATTAGACTTAGGAAAGACAATTGCAGATGGAGCCATTCCTATGATATCCGAAGATGTTGCCTCATTGAAACCGAAAAAGGGAATTAAACATAAATCTCTTAATATGATTATTCCTATTAGTGTGATGATAATTATGATGCCCGTTAGCTTATTAATTACAGGTAATGGAGACTTGACAGCAGGTTCAGGTACAACTTCAGTATTGTGGTCGGTATTGGCAGCAATTGTAGTAGCTGGATTCATTTCTCTTGTTCAAAAAATATTAACTCTGAAGGAAGTAATGGACTATACTTTAAAAGGTATCTCAGGATTAGTTCCACTTGCGATTTTAATGGTATTGGCATTTTCTATTGGAGATACATGTAGGACTC
>JAPHUI010000264.1 GCA_026193755.1 Ignavibacteriaceae bacterium
ATTTAAGCAGAATCATCTTTTTAGCAGATAAAAAGTTGCCTGTGGAAAGCGTATATAAATTCCACTCAATTTTTACTGAATGGGATTTGACTAGACAAAAACAGTGCTCGCTAAAAATTATTCTATTATTTACTTCGAAGTTCGCCCACCATGATCTCCAACCATCAGCCATTTACCATCTTTTTTCAATAGAATATCTGTCCATCTTCCTTTTTCCCATTCCTTCTTTCCCTCATTGTCCTCTGTGTATTGAGTGTAATAATAATGGACGAATGCAAAATCTCCATTAACCCAGATTTTTGCCGGAGTGATTGTATAATAGAGAGTTTTAGAATTTGCTATCCAATAATTAATTGCTGTGGTTGCTTCATCCTTTACGCTTGGTGCATCTAATACATACGACCATCCACAGTAGGAATCATCGAAATATGAAAGAAATCCCTGGGCATCTCCCTTCGCGGATATATCGTTGTAGTCTTTTACAGTTGCCCAGACTTCTTTTTGTGCATCAGTCCACTGTTGAGCCAACAAGTTGATGGAACAAAAAGTAAACAATGCAATACAAATAAATATTGCTTTTCTCATAGCATACCTCCGATTAAATATTAATGGATATATTTGAGTGTTTATTATTCAATCAACACTCAATTTTAAATCTTCATTCTTTTTAAAATATATTAAGATTCACCCTCTCTTTGTGGAGGAAGTAATTTAAATCCAAGTTGATTATAAAAATCCCATACGTTCCAGTAAGTTTCATCTTCAATTATCTTTCCGTCTTTAATCCTTGTAATAGCCATTCCTGTTATTTGAAATTTTTTCCCTGTAGCAGGTATGTGACCCAAAGGACCGGTATTAATGCCGCTCATTGTGTAGCGAGACCAAATCCTATCTCCCTTTATATTTACTTCTTTAATTGAGCCCTTGAATTCAGAAAACGTATTAGATGTGCTTATTATAAGTTTTTTACAAGCATCTATTCCTTTAGCAGGTTCAGGTAATAATGGATAACGTAATTCGCAATCAGGATGTAGGATTTCAACAGCCAGAGTAGTATCAGCATTACTCATAGTTTCCATAAGTTTGTTAAGAATAACTCTTGCTTCATCTTCGGTTAACGACTGATCTTCTTTATACTGACAAGAAAGCATTAGAGCAAGAGTAAGAATCAGAAAAAGAAATGTTTTTTTCATAAGACTACCTTTCACTTTTATTTAATATGGCTTTGATTTACATTTTTTGTAAATAACTATTCACGATTACTCATCCCACCAAGTATCTTCCACTCAGAACCATCTTTTATCCAGGTATGCGTCATACGGCTAGCACTTGTTTGTTTTACCCCTTTATCATTAATCCACGAAAAATTTAGTAAGTAATAAGTAATAACAATATTATCTAATATCCTAATGCCCTCTCGCTTAATTTCATAGTCTACTTGGGTTGGTTCGGGATATCTTTCCGCCAGATATTTTGCGGCTCCTTCCTTATCTGCAGGATGCAGCTCAGAATCTGGCCAGCCAAGAAATTGGGAATGATAGAAAGATAGAATTGCTTCATGGTTTGCTTCTTTAAAATATGATATATACTCCTCCTCAAGAGACCATATTTTCTCTTCTTCTATTAATTTTATTCTCTCATTTTCTTCTTTATCCTGCGCAGATAAGTGCATAAAAAGAAATAGTGGAAACAGCAAATAAATAATTAATTTCATTTCTTGCTCCTATGATAATCTTAATTAAATTAATTGCCCTCTAAATCCTTTTCTATTAAAAATCTTATATGCTATATTTTATCTAGGTTTCTGAAGCCAATTTTCTATAGCATTGTGAAGATTTTCCATTGCTATGATTAAAGATTCGTGCTGTGAATCTTCAATCTCATTTAGGATCTCTTCGTGTATTTCTATAAACGCACTATTTAATTTGTTAGTCAGATTCTTTCCCTTTCTAGATAAACTCAATACCATATTTCTTCGATCGGCATTGTTAATCTCCCTAACCATATACCCTTTTTCAATTAACCCATCCATTATTCGGGTTATTCTACTTGGTGAAAGATTCATCTTCTCTGCGATTTCCTTATTGTTCGGATTTTCTTCTGAACTCATAAGACGGAGGCATTTAAATTCAGCTTCCAACAAATTATGCTGTTTAGCTAAACGAGATTCTTTTTCCTGACATCTGGCTAATAGATTAAATGTCAAATTAGCTAATATTTCCGCATTTTTATTTTTATTCATATTCATCACCTAACGTTGCTCCAAATATAGAAAGCAGTTTATCTGGTACAGCAAGTAATAGAATGCCGAAAGCAAGACAAACTAAAGCTTTAATAATCATCAAGTTTTTAAAGCTCATTTCATTTCTCCTTTATAATGATTTGAATAGAATTTGGCTTTGATCATTAAAAATTCATATAGAATTTATTCGCTTCCATTAGTATCAAACTCAACTGAAGGTGGAATTCCATCCTTATTCCAAAAAAGATGATATTTGAAACTGCAGACTTCCATTCTTTCGGGAGTTACTTCAATTAAGATATAATCTTTATCTCTGTCGGGATAAAATCTTTTCCATCCATCTTTCCAGAATTTTGCTTTTAGATCAGGATCGTTTACAAGCTTCGCAGTTCCGGAAATATTCACATAGCTAAAACTTTTACTATCGTAATAAAAAACAACTACATTCGGATTATTTTTAATCTGCTTAACTTTTCTACTTGTTGGAAATGTGCCAAGCCAGATTGTCCAATTTTCCTCAGGTGTGAATGGAGACATTGTTCTAGCGTGAGGGTTTCCGGTTTCGTCTACAGTGATCAAAACATGGCTATCTGAAGAGTCTACGATCATCCGTGCATAAGTTAATAAGCTATCACGTGATACTTCTCTCTGTGGGGGAAATTGTTCATCTTGTGCCATTATTGAAGTGTAAGATAAGATTAGCAAAACCAGCAAATGCATTAGCGTTTTGACAAATCTATTTTTCATAGTAGCCTCCTTAATAAGTAAAGTAAAAAAATAATTTCAATCCACTCTACACCTTGGGGGAAGCACTATATTCTGGAAGGAATTTAAGAGTAACGGTATTCTACACGTTTCTCCTAAGGAGTAGAACCACTTATATAAAGTTGTTAAAATTATTTGTTAGAAGCAACTAAATTTGATGATGGGCTACAATTAGTAAGCAGCAAGTAATAAAAAACCCCGCCTATTTTATTATGCAGGGTTTGCTAAATTAAAATGAAATTGCCTTATTTAGCCGGTTATCAACGAGTTCTCTTTCCAGCCCTTATATCTTTACAGGCTCCACATAGTTTTTTATTACCCTTTCCTTTTACTTTTCTCCCTCTTTTAATAGCACTACCTGCCGTACATACTCCATATATATGATACACTTCTCCAGTTTTGGAATGGTAGGGTGTAACTTGCTTCGGCATAACTGTTCCTCCTATTGTTGTTATTAATTGAAAATAAGATGTTGTTACTTCATTAACACCATCTTCTTTGTTTTTACAAAGTTACCAGCACGCAATTGGCAAAAATATACTCCGCTCACAAGATTCTGGCCTTTACCAGAATGACTGTTGAATTCAACCTCATAACTCCCTGCTGGTTTTTCTTCGTTCACAAGAGTTGCAATTTCGTTTCCTAAAACATCGTAGACTTTTAGTGTCACCAACCCACCCCTTGCCCCTCCCAGGAGGGGACTATGCGCTGCTGGAATTGTGAATTTTATTTTTGTCGTTGGATTAAAAGGGTTGGGATAATTCTGCATTAGTTCAAATTCTTTGGGAGTTTCGTAATTAGCTTCGTTTACATCTGTAAAAATCTCTATCGGTAAGATAGAACCGGAATTCTGCGTATCGTGCTTGTATGAGTTCCAGAATTCAAAATTTTTGTTATAAGTGTATTGCGTATTGAAAAAATGGATCTTTCCGGCAATTGAAGCGAACACATATTCTACATCTCCGTTGTCATCAAAATCATCAACAAGCGGAGAAGGTCCATAAGTGCCGGATTGGTTTTCATCATCTATAAAATAAGGAAATCCGCTGACGGTAGTGGTATCGTTATGTATTGCGAATATATAATCATTTGTTTTTGCTACTATTTCGACCGTAGTTGTATCGCCATCAATATCACAAATGGCAGGCGATGTGTTAATATTACCTGCAGATCCGGGATGATTCAGTAAAACAGGAAAATTTTGAATGACCGATCCATCTTGATGAAAACCATAAAGTATTTCAGTACTGGTAAAACCTCCGACTATAATTTCAAGATTTCCGTCACCATCAATATCGCCTAATGCCGGTGAAGACAAACGGGCATATCTTACTCCAACCGGGAATCCTGTTCTTAGGTTTCCGGTGGCATCAAAAACATAAAGGCTATCTTCATCAGTATCGTCATAAGAAATTACAACAATTTCTTTTGTTCCGTCATTATCCAGATCACCTATTGCGGGCGTTGATTTTATTACACCAGACAATGTAACCGGGAAACCATTAATTATACTCCCATTACTTTCCCACGCATACATTTTATACGGATCAGGACCAACGGGACCCTGAAATGTTCCCGCAATGATTTCAAATTCTCCATCATTATCTATATCTGCAACAGCAGGTGAACCGGGCATCTCAGGTAAAGTCTGCGGCCATCCGGTAAGTGAGCTGCCATCATATTTAAAGACGTATAAATTTTTATTGCTGGAAGGATAAATGATTTCAAGATATCCATCTTTATCAAGGTCATATAAAGTGGCTGTAACGCTTGTACCAAAATTCTTTGGAAAGCCGGGAATATTATTTCCCTGGTAGTCAAATACAAATAACTGGTTCCAGCTTCCTACCACAATTTCCATTGCGCCGTCATGATTTATATCACCAATAGAAACTGTCGCAGGTATAGGCGCCCCAACCATTCTCTTGGGCCAGCCAGTTAAATTGTTTCCATCAGTATCCAAAACATATATTAGCCCTGCACCGTAAGGATTACCGTCGGTTGTGTCAAAAGTTGATACTACTATTTCCTTTATCCCATCTCCATTTACATCCGCCGATTTTAAGCCAGAAAGAATTGGTGCTTTTGTATCGTATATCCAATCGGGAACTATTTGGTTTATATGTTCAGTTGATGATTTTTGCTCGTTAAAAAATAAATAGTTATTTCCATCCTGATTCTTATCTGAGCTTAAATAAGTCTGACTGAAATTTGCATTTGAAAGAATAAGAAGGAAGGTAATCGGTAAAAGAATCTTTTTCATTTTACACCCTGTTTTTATTTTAATTACAATAAACGTAAAAAACTATATCCTTAAAGTCAATCAATACAAATAAAAAAGGAAGCTTAATCTGCTGTCCGAATCTAAGTTGCTTTTTATTATGATATTATCTAATCTACAATATCTTTTTAGTTTCCATGAATCACCTGGCTTTCTACTGGTAAAAATATATTCTGTACTACTACTCTTTTTCTGGCATTTAATTCTATTTTTATTTAACTTAGAGAAAATTGATTTCCCTTTCGGCTAACCATTCATAAAAAGGGACATCAGCTTAGCCTTGTATAATTGGAACAGAAGAGCAAAATGTCACAGATTTATGAATTAGATAAAATCGCAATAACTGTAAAGTCTCATCGCTTACTCAAAGTACTTCTTAAAGAAAATCCAAAGCTTGAAGAAATAATGCGTGGTTCTACAAATGAAACCGAAGCTCTGGTTGGTATTAAGAACTGGATACTTGAACTTATTAAAGATAAACCTGATGCGAATAAATATTACGAAAAAGGTGTTGAAAGTGGTAAATCATTTAAATCTCTGGATTGGAAAGATATTGCAGCAATAAGAATACTTGATTATGTTGACAATGCTGGACATGAGTTCATGGATTTAAATCTCCGTGGGCAGCTTGCTATCAGCAACCCCATTAAATTACTGTGGCTTGGTGCAAATAAAGGTACTGGCGGTGCTAAGCCAGATTTTTTTGAAGATATGATTCACCTCTTCAGACAGTTGGAAGGCAAAGAGTTAAAGAAAGACTATACAAGAGAACAGTTGGAAACATGGATGAACAGGTTTCCGTCCGGGTTA
>JAPHUI010000424.1 GCA_026193755.1 Ignavibacteriaceae bacterium
AAATTATAATTTGATGCTATGGCTGAAAAGAAAAAATTTCTTTTAAGAATGGATGAAAATGTTCATGATGCTCTTGAAAAATGGGCGTAAGATGAATTGAGAAGTATAAATGCTCAGATTGAATTTCTGCTTACGCAAGCAGTTAAGAGTGCAGGAAGGATGAAATCTACAAACTTAAACGAGCCTCCTGCAGATCAGCCACTCAAGCCCGAAGAAAATTAGAAGACTCGAATTTTACTTTCTGCGCGTTGTTCCACCCAAACCAAGCACACCCAGAATACCACGAGTAAATTCTCTTGCAATTGTTCTGCCGATTTGTTTTGTTGTTGTGCTTGTAAGAACTTTTTCGAAAGTGCTTTTTTCCTGTCTCGGTCTTCCTCGTGGTTTCTTTGGAGGCTCATATTTAGGAATTGGTTTAGTCTTCGGTATTTGCGCAACTTCAATTTTTCTGTTTAACAATTCATATGCGCTTTCTCTGTCAATCGTTTCGTTATACTTTTGAACAAGCCTCGAGTTATTTACTATCTCGCGTATTTCATCATCCGAAAGAACATCCATTCTTGATTGTGGTGCACGAAGTAAAGTTGCTGCAAGAGGTGTTGGAATTCCTTTTTCATTCAAAGCAGTAATAGCAGCTTCACCAATACCTAGCGAAGTCAACATTTCATCAGTCTTATAATATTCTGATGTTGGATAATTCTCGGCGGTAAGTTTTATCATTTGCCGGTCTTTTGCTGTGAATGCTCTAAGTGCATGCTGAACCTTCAAACCTAATTGCGATAAAACACTTGCTGGCACATCAGTAGGGTTTTGTGTACAGAAGAAAACTCCAACTCCTTTTGAACGGATAAGCTTTATTATTGTTTCAATCTGTTCTAACAATGCTTTTGAAGCTTCTTTAAAAATAAGGTGAGCCTCATCGATAAAGATAGCAAGTTTTGGCCGGGCAAGATCACCCTCTTCCGGAAAAGAAGAATAAATTTCTGCAAGTAATTGGAGCATAAAAGTAGAGAACAATTTCGGTTTATCCTGCAAATCAACAAGCCGGATTATTGAGATAATTCCATGTCCCTTGTCGTCTATTCTTACAAGATCATCTACCTCGAAAGATTTCTCGCCGAAAAACTTTTCTGCACCCTGCTGCTCAAGTTCAATTACTTTTCGTAAGATAGTTCCAACAGATGTTGTAGAAATTTTTCCGTACTCCTTTTCTATGTCCGCTTTTCCCTCGTCTGAAATGTACTGAAGCGCCCGTTTAAAATCTTTTAAATCTAAAACAGGAAGATGTGAATCGTCACAGTATTTAAATATGAGAGATACAAAGCTTGCCTGCGTATCATTCAGTTCAAGAATTTTGGAAAGGAGAACCGGACCAAACTCAGAAACGGTTGCACGTAAACGGACACCTTTTTCTTCTGAGAGAGTGAGCATTTCAACTGGAAATCCTTCGGCTGTGTATTGCAAACCTATTTTCTGATGTCGTTCTTCTATTTTTGGATTAACAGCTCCCGGTTTGGCAATTCCGCTTAAATCTCCTTTCACATCCATTACCAGAACAGGAATACTTTTGGATGAAAGCTGCTCGGTAATTATTTGTAAAGTTTTTGTTTTACCTGTGCCAGTTGCACCAGCAATTAGCCCATGCCTGTTCAAAGTTTTTAGGGGAATGTTTACAAAAAGATCTTTAATACAATCTCCTGCATAAATTGCTCCACCGAGAGTTATATAATCTCCTTTGAAAGAATATGAAGAGTTTATTTCTTCTGCGAATTTTTCTTTATCACTCATATTAATATTTGATGATTTTATAAAAGAATTATTTGTTTAAATTTAAGAAAATAATAATTGCCATATTGGTTAGATTCAGAATGACCATTGCTAATTTTATTAAAATTATGACTTCTTCCAGATAGTATTCAACCAATAATTTATTGAAAGACTAATATGAAACAACGATGTCCCTGGCCATCAGACGACTCTTTGATGATAAAGTATCACGACAAAGAATGGGGGGTTCCGGTTCACAACGACAGGAAACTTTTTGAGTTTTTAATTCTTGAAGGCTTCCAGGCAGGATTAAGCTGGCGAACAATTCTTCATAAAAGAGAAAACTTCCAGGAAGCATTTGATAACTTCGACTTCAATAAAATTGCAAAATACAATAGAAAAAAAATCAATTCTCTCCTAAAAAATGAAGGAATTATCCGAAACAAACTTAAAATTGAAGCTGCTATTACAAATGCCAAGGCATTCCTACAAGTAAGAAAAGAATTTGGAACTTTCGACAAATATATCTGGAGTTTTGTTAATGGGAAGCCAATTGATAACAAATTTAAATCTCTGAAAGAACTTCCAGCTAAAACAAAGCTTTCTGATAAAATTAGTGAAGATCTTAAAAAGCGCGGGTTTAAATTTGTCGGCTCAACGATAGTTTACGCACATATGCAGGCAACAGGGATGGTAAATGATCATGTCGTGAGTTGTTTCAGATACAAAGAAATATAGCAATTATTTATTAGTAGAGATAATAATTTTCAATTCGACTTGTATAAGTAATAATATATAATATATTGCTGTTTGAAGATGTAAATATTCATAAAAAATCCAAGGAGGAAGAATGAAAATATTCAAACTATGTTTAGTAACCATTTCTTTACTTTTTGCTGTCGCGGTTTCAGCACAAGACAAACCAACTATTAGTTTTGAAGACCTGATGATATCTACCGAGCAGAATTTTCAGATAGTTAATGATGCGCGGGAATTGGCAGCATCGTTAGATTTGC
Source organism: Ignavibacteriaceae bacterium (assembly GCA_026193755.1). Classification (GTDB taxonomy): domain Bacteria; phylum Bacteroidota; class Ignavibacteria; order Ignavibacteriales; family Ignavibacteriaceae; genus IGN2. The sequence continues at coordinate 2,784 of JAPHUI010000424.1, forward strand.
CCCACACAATTTATTTGCCCGAAGGAATTTTTATTGAAGCAAAAGGAATAGAGAACAATCGGGTTGTTTATACGATAATAAATGATTTGAGACATCCTTTTAACAACGGAGAAATTGCTTATTGGGAAGAAATATCATCAAGATTTGATCTTACAAATGCCAGGATTCATTGGGCAAACAGACCGACACAGAATCCCGAGCTTGGATATGAAATTACTCAGCAGCAAAATCCAGTTGCTAGTTTTGTTATGGTTCTTGAGTCTACGAACGATGCCGTTATGACATTTAATTATAATGATGGTTCTTTAATTAATCCCGCATTTATTCCCGGCGGAAATCCAAACCTTAGTACTCCGATTGAACCTTTGCTTACTCCCAATGCCACAATCCTTATATCCGATCAATTAACAGACAACATTGTAGAGTTTGATACACTAGGTGCTTTTATAAGAATCTTTTTTGGTGGAAATGTTGCGGTTTTAGATAATTGTCGCGGGATAGAACTTACCCCCGGTTATGCAACTGTGGTTGCTGCAATTGCCGGCGGTACAAATCAGGATGCAATAGCAGAATTTGATGTAACAACTGGAAACTATCTTGGAAACTTTATTGCTCCTAATGTAGCACAGATGGATGGACCATGGGATATTATATTCAGATCAACAGATTGTCTGGTTTCAGGACAAGCAAGTAACAATATTGCCAGGTATGATTTGAGTGGCACCTATCTAGGAGTATTTGTGCCATCTATTATTTTTCCGGAGCAAATAAATCATGGTGCAAATGGTAATGTAATTGTTGGTAATTTCAGTTCTCCATCCGGTTTATATGTCTATGATTCAAATGGAACTCAGCTCAACTACTTTAATTCGGTCACAGGATTGCGAGGTGCGTTTCAACTTGGTAACGGAAATTATCTTATTACAAATGGTGCGGGTGTTTACGTAATTGATCAGAACACTGGTTCTGTTTTATCAACACCAGTATCTGGAGTATCCGGAAGATCAACTCACGAATATGATTTGTCAATAGTTCCCGTTGAGCTAACCTCGTTCTCTGCGAGTGTATCAGGCACCAATGTTGAATTAAACTGGGCAACGGCAACGGAAGTAAACAACCAGGGATTTGATGTTGAACGGGGTCAAGACAACATCACCTTTGAGAAAATTGGTTTTGTTCCTGGCTTTGGTACAACAACAGAACCGAAGAGTTACAGCTATACTGATCAATCAGCAAACAGTGGAAAATACTACTACAGATTAAAACAAGTTAATTTTGACGGAAGCTTTGACTACTCAGGTGTCGTAGAGGTTGAAGTATCTCTGCCAGCAAAGTTTGCTCTTGAACAGAACTATCCGAATCCTTTTAATCCTTCAACATCAATTCAGTTCTCATTACCGGTTGATGCTCAGGTAACGATTGGTGTTTACAACCTTGTTGGTGAAAAAGCAGCTGAAGTCGCTAGTCGTAATTTTGCAGCCGGTTCACATAATGTTACTATTGATGCAAGTGCATTAACCAGCGGAATTTACTTTTATAAGTTAGATGCGACAGGAATTGATGGTAAAACCTTCACAAGTGTGAAGAAGATGACCTTACTTAAGTAAGAATGATTCAAAATGTGCTTAAAAGAAAGCCCCGTATAGTAGGGGCTTTTTTAATTTGTTTGATGTGAACGAGCTTATAAAATATTCTTAACTAACCATCTGTGCAGCGGCAGCATATCCTTAAAAATTTTAAAAATTACAGTAACTGCTTTCCCGTTGCCAATCTCTTTTAAGTTGCTGCCTTCATACCATGCATAAAGTCCATCATATAAAAGATAACCCGGATAAAGAGTGTTTGGATCGTAACCCTTTGGGGTTTTTTTGTACTTTTTCCCGCCAATTGAGTAACCTTTCTTCTCCAGAGATCGTACAATTCTATGAAGTTCTTTAACGGATGACGGATCGGAAACAACATCACGATATTTTTTAAGCAAGTGCGGGGGGAACATATAAATTCCAAGCCCAACACCAAAAAGTTTTGGTTCAAGATGAAAGTAAAATCCGCTCGCATCCATTTTTTTCAATTTCCCATTCCAGAAATACAAGCCCGCATTGGTTTTGTAAGGCGTTTTATCCTTGCTGAAGCGAACATCTCTGTGCAAACGAAAAATAGATTTATCAATCTTTGGTATAGCTACAATCTCCGGATCGAGATCAAGAAGTCTGTCTCCCATCTCAACAACAAACTGAATGCTGGGCTCAAGAAAATCGGAGTTGTAAAGGTCTCGATTGGCCTCAAACCATTTACGGTTATTATTCTTTGAAAGCTTATTTAAATACGCTGCTGTTCGTTTAGGAAAATCTTTTAGTGTTGTGTTCATTTTACCTTAGTTATGTTTTTTAGATATACGAATTATTTTTCTGATTCCGGATACAAAACAACTTTTACAACATTCTTTCCAAGATATTTATCCGCAGCATTTTTTATATCATCAGCGGTAAGTTCATCTACCCACTGGTTATAATTTAATATCTGCATCGGATCGTCATTGTTTTCAAGATAGTCTGAAATTTCATTATTCCAAAATTTGTTTTGCTTTAAGTTTAACTCTCTTTGTCTTTTTTGGGTTTCTTTGATTTTAGTCATTACTACATCATCAGGACCAAAAGTTTTAATTGAATCCAGCACACTGTAAAAAGCCTGCACGAGCTCATCTACTCTATCAGGATTACAACCGAAACCAAAGTTAATACTGTAGTGAGCAGTTGGTATTCTGTAAATTTGATCGTAGGCATATACTCCATAAGTGCCGCCTTTATCTTCCCTGAGAACCTCTCTTAATTTTATATCCAGCACATCCACAAGGGATTCCATCGTATGTTCTTCCTTTCTGCTCCAATTCATGTCACCAACGTAAACAATTGCTACAGAACTTTTCGGCTCAATTCCCTTGTCGACTTCTTTTTCTATTGTCCCAGTTATGTTGTGATACTTAAGGTCAACTGGCTTTTCGTTGCTGTTAAATGAAGGAAGTCCGCCAAGATAAGTTTCAACAAGCGGTTTAAACACGGTTGTATCTATGTTTCCTACAAATACAAAAGTAAAGTCGCCTGCATCTCTAAAACGTTCTTTAAAGATATTAAGCGATTTATTTGGATTTATCTCATCAAGCATTTTTACGGTAAGCGGTCTCGATCTGAAATGATAATCTGTAAGCGTAACCGTTAGAGTATCGCTAAAAGCAGATTGTGGGTTGTTGCTTTTATTTTCAAGATAGGATTTCATTTTCGATTTTAAAGACAGGAATCCGGTAGAATCTATTCGTGGCGAAGTAAAATATGAATAGATTAATTGGAAAAGAGTCTCAGCATCTTTAGGGCTTGCACTTCCGTTTAATCCCTCATAATAAAAACCCATATAAGGAGATACATTTACTATTTTTCCTGATAAATATTTATCCAGCTCTGTTTTATTGAAACCATCCAGACCGGACTCGCGAACTAATGCAGGGGAGTTTTGTGCCGAAAGAAAATCTTCATCTTTAACCAGCGAAGAGCCACCAGGACTAAAAGCACTAAAAACGATCTCATCATTTTTAAAATCTGTAGGTTTTAAAAATACTTTAACACCGTTTTTTAATCTCCATTCTATTAAACCCAATCTCTCAATATTTTTAGATGAAACAACAGGCGAGGGTGAAGGCACGGTTTCAATAAGAGGTTTCTCAGCAACTTTATCTTCGTACGGGGTTATTTTTTCGGAACCGACCTTGGCAATTATCGCCGACAATTCTTCTTCCGTAGGAATTTTAAGATTTTCTTTTTCGGGGGAATTAACCATAACAACCCTGTTTTCGTGTTTCAACAATTCGGAGGAAACCGTATTGACTTCATCTAAGGTTATTTCAGGGATTAATTCTTGAGCAAGTTTATATTGGTCTTCAATAGAAATTATAGGATCGCCGTAGAGAAAATTATTATCAAATTCTCTGATAATTTGTGAAGATTCTGTCTTATCTTTTTCCGCCAGTCTCTTTTCAGCCATTCTTAAATAGTTGGTCTTTTGTCGTTCTAATTCTGTTGATGTAAACCCGAATTCCTTTACTCTTTCAGCCTCGCGAAGCAAAGCCTCGAAACCTGTCTCTATCCCCCCATCTTTAACCATTGCAGTTAGAAAGCTTATATCGGATGATTTTGCAAATCTTGAGTCACCTGCAAAAGCATAAGAAAATGGTGGATTGGAAGAAGTGGTTAGTTCATTTAGTCTGTCATTTAAGATTCCATAAAAAATATCATGAATAAGCTGATTCTTATATCCCGCCAGATCCCTTACTTCTCTTGGTTTCTGTAAATAATATAAGGAAACCGTTGAGTATGTTGCTTCTTTATCCGAAGCTATCGCGAAATAAGTATCCTCGTGACCCGGGATGTCATAAACTTTTCTCTCTCTTTCATTTTCAGGCGAGTGTAAATTGCTAAAATGTTGTTTAATGTAGTTCTCGATTTCGTTTACATCAAAATCACCAACTGCTGCAACAGCAATTAAATCAGGTCTGTACCAATCCTTGTAAAAATCCTTAATTGTTTCATAGTTGGCTGATTCAATAATTTCTTTTTTCCCTATCGGAAGTCTTTCTGCGTATCTTGAACCCTTAAACAGAATCGGCAATTGCTTATCGAGCATGCGCATATTTGCTCCACGGCCGAGACGCCATTCTTCAATTACTACTCCCCGTTCCTTATTAATTTCTGTAGTGTCAAAAGAAAGATTGTGAGCCCAATCTTCCAGAACTAAAAATCCGGTTTTTAATATATTAATACTGTCTGTAGGCACGGTCAGCATATAAACCGTCTGGTCAAAACTTGTGTAAGCATTTAGCTCGGGTCCGAATTTAATTCCAAGTTTTTCAAGATAGTTGATCAACTCATTCTTCTTAAAATGCTTCGTCCCGTTAAATGCCATGTGCTCTACAAAATGCGCAAGGCCACGCTGATCTTCATTCTCAAGAACAGATCCGGCCTTTACATACAAACGGAGCTCCGCTCTTTTCTCCGGTTTTTGATTTTTCTTAATATAATATTTTACACCGTTGTCTAAAGTGCCCGTTATAACATCTTTATCAAAAGGAAGCGGTTGGTTTTGTGAAAATGTAGTTAACGAGAAAACAAATAAATATAATGTGATTAAAAAAAATATTTTTTTCATGATAGTCTTTCGCTTAGCTTTTTAATGTTTAGAAAAAATTGACGATGGATAAATCTTAAAGTATCTCACCATGCTAATTGATTTTAATAAAAAATAAAAAAGTAAATTTATCAATTTGAATATGTTTATATCAATCTAAAAAAATTAGAATTATAAACAATTGTTTACTTCATTAATACCAGCTTTTTAGTTTCAGCAAAGTTTCCTGCTTGCATCTTATAGAAATAAATTCCATTCGATAAACCCTTAGCGTTGAATTCGACCTCATATTCTCCAGCTGTCTTCTCTTCGTTAACCAAAGTTGCAACTTCGTTTCCAAGAATGTCAAAAACTTTCAAATTCACAAATCCGCGATCCGAAATCCGAAATTTTATTTTCGATGTTGGATTAAACGGATTCGGATAATTCTGATATAAAATAAATTCGGTTGGTGTGCTCGTTTCCGGTTCAACATCAACCAGGGACGGATCTAATTTTAATATTACCCCGCTTTCTCCAACAGCATACCCGTGACGGGCATCTAAAAATTGCAAATCGTAGACGATTGAACTGTCCGGCGTTTCAACTTCGTTCCAGGTTTCTCCCCTGTCTGATGTAAACAGGAATTTGTATCCCGATGCAGACCACCCCTCATTATAAGTTCTAAAGTCTATTTTAAAAGAAAGTCCGTAAAATAAAAGGTTTTCAGAGTTCCAATTAATACCGCCATCCGTTGTCTTAATTTTTGCTATTGCATATAATCCTTCGGGGTCACCCGAGAGAATTATGGCGTTAAGTGAATCAAAAATAAAAGTGTCGAAAATCTCATCGGCACTAATACCTTGTGCATTCCAGTTTAACCCGTAATTTGTAGTGCGCCAGACAACACCCGAAACATCGAGTCTTCCGCCGCAAGCGTAACCATACTGTTTGTTGTAAAAGTTAAATTCGTAAACAGGAAAATTGGAAACAGTATTTGAATCGACATCAGCCTTTGCCCAGCTATTGCCGCCATCTGATGTGTAAGCTATGTATGAACCACCTATGAAACCATTAAGTGAATCGGAAAAAAATATTGTTCTCATCAAAGCGGTAGTATCCTGAAAGTTTTCTGCAGCCCAACTAACTCCACCATCATTTGTTTTTAGAATAACCGTATTAAAGGGGAAAATATCTTTTATGGTTGTTGCCCAGCCAATCTTATTATTTATAAAAAAAATGTCCGTTATGAAAGTTTGAACAGTACTGTTCTGTATCTCCCAGTTATTTCCCCCATCGGTAGTATGAATAATAATGCCATCTTCGCCTGCGGCCCATCCGGTTAAACTATCTGAAAAGGATAAACTTCTAAGAGTGGAATTAACGGGAGACTGCTGCCTCTTCCATGGATTTGTTTGGGGTAAAGACGAGTAAAACATCCCCGATATAGCATATATGTATAGTAGTATTGCGAGCGCTCTAATCATATCTCAAGAAAATTCCGGTAAATATCTGAGGTTTAAAACTTAGCCAGAAAAATTGAAATATGATATATTATTTTATTTGCTGTACTTTCAGAACAAACATTTACTTTGCAGCCACTTCAACCCGGGAGCCGTTCTCTTTCTGCATATAAGCCCGGTAAAATTTATCGCAAAGCCGGCTTACTCTTTCACTTTCATCAAACTTAATTGATTGTTTTATAGCATAAATACCTCGCGAGTCACCAATCTTATAAAGTGAAAGTGCTGCAAGAATTCTTAATTCTTCTGATGGGTTGTTATGCAGAATATCAAGAAGTTTAATTACACCTCTGTCACAACAAAGCTCACCAAGCATATAAGTACAACCCGCCTGCAAACCGCGATTTTCTGTGTTCAATCCTTCAAGCAATGTTTTTATGCAGGCTTCTTTTGTTGAGATATTCTGATCTGCAATTTCCTGTGGAAGAATCCGGATAGTTAGAAGCAGTAATAAGGAAACCGCGAAAAGTATGTGTTGGCTTTTCATGGTAATCTCCTTTAAAAAATTTATTTGTGTATAAAGATAATCCTGGGAGTGACCGCTGTAAATTGATTTAGTATAAAAGGAGAATAATCGACTTAAGACCTCTTTTTTAATGTTGAGGTGAACAGTTTAAGTCAACATTTTTAACCTTAATTTTTTACAGGGATATAAGTTTTTAAGTGCGGTAATATTCTCCCGACCATTTGTACAAATCATTTGCCGTTAGTCAGTCCTGTGTGAAAAAACAGTAACACTTGATTTATCCATTGAAATGTAACTGTTAACTAAGAATCTTAAATACTATAAATAAGAGAAAATAGGAGTAAAAAGATGAAAATATACTTGATGATTTTTGTTTTGATTTCAGCGTTAACATTATTCTTCTGCTCGACGCAAACAATTTCCAATAATTTTCCATATGGCAGCTATTCATATCAAAGTTTTAATATTGTGGGTGAGCTGGTTGGCGATGGCAGTTTATATATAAGCAAGGTTGATTCAAATTTTATTGAGGGGAACTGGTCCATCAGAAATATTCGGAATTGTGTGGTCTGTGGGCCGCAATACGGTAGCGGGTATTTGACAGGACGGATTGAAAGCGATAGTGTTTATATTAATCTGAATCCTAACAATCCTGAAAATTATGTAGAGCTTGTTGGAGAAATTAATAGTGAAAATTTTTCAGGTGACTGGCGCTGGTTTGAATTGGTTTTGAATTCAAACAGAGGGACCTTTAAAGCTGCTAGGCAATAATCAGATTGTTTGAGAATAGTTTTTGAAAAAGCGTGATGATAACCTGTATCAGCAGGAATAAAATAAAACATATCGGACTTAATAGAACAAATCACTTTTCAGCCAATCTAAAACTAACGTATTATTAAATAATTGTTTTGATATTTAGAATATAATTTTGTAAGTTAGTTATGAGCATATGCTCATAACTAACTTTTGAATATTTTATGCCAAGACCAAGAAAACATCGCAGAGTTTGTTGTAACCCCTCATCTTATTATTTCAAACCGAGGGGAATACCCATGTATGAATTAGAAGAAATAATTCTTGATCATGACGAACTGGAATCTCTCCG
>JAPHUI010000400.1 GCA_026193755.1 Ignavibacteriaceae bacterium
AAAAAAAGGGCAATTCCTTGCCCCGGGCGATATGAAGCACGCAATTGAAAAGGTTGAATCAACCGGCAACAAAAAAATTATGCTTACTGAACGCGGAACTACCTTCGGATATAATAATTTAATCGTTGATATGAGATCTCTAGTTATTATGAAAGAATTTGGTTACCCCGTAGTTATGGATGCAACACATTCAGTTCAGCAGCCCGGAAACCAAGGCAAAACAGGTGGTCAACCTGCATTTATTAAACCGTTGGCAAAAGCTGCAGCAGCGATAGGTATCGATGCTTTGTTTCTTGAAGTTCATCCAAATCCACCCAAAGCATTGAGTGATTCCGATAGTCAATTACCTCTGAGTGAATTAGAGAAATTATTAATTGAAGTTAAAGAAATAGATACACTTGTTAAAAAACATTTATCACAATTTTAATAGTCATTAATAACCGAGGAATGTTTTGACAGAGAATGAAATTATAAAAACAGGAAGAAATGTAATAAGAATAGAGGCGGATGCTGTAGCCAACCTTGAAAAAAGTATTAATCAGGATTTTGTAAAAGCAATTGATATAATTTATGCAACCAAGGGCAGAGTCGTTTTAACAGGAATGGGCAAGTCAGGGTTAATAGCTAGAAAGATTGTTGCAACTTTAAACTCGACAGGTACCGCAGCAATTTATCTTCATCCTACCGATGCGCTCCATGGCGATCTTGGAATGGTAAGAAAAGAAGATGTAGTTATTATTATTTCAAAAAGTGGCTCAACCGAGGAAATTGCAAAACTAATGCCGATGTTCAAGCGTTTGGGTGTCAAATTAATCGCAATGTCTGGAAATCCTAATTCATCTCTTGTAAAACAGAGTGATATTTTTCTGAACATAAGTGTAAAAGAAGAAGCTTGTCCACACGACCTTGCTCCAACTTCATCTACCACAGCAACGTTGGTTATGGGAGATGCTCTATCAGTTGCATTGCTTCAAAAAAGGGGATTTACAGCTGAAGATTTTGCCCTTCTTCATCCAGGAGGAAGTCTTGGTAAGAGATTATCGTTAAAGATTGATGAAATCATGATTAAAGGTGATGGTGTTCCGGTGGTTAAAGAGAACTCATCAATAAAAGATATCATTTTAGAAATGACCAGTAAACGTCTCGGAACTACTTGTGTTGTTGATAATGCAGGAAAGCTTTCGGGAATTATCACAGACGGAGACTTACGAAGGCTTCTTGAAAAAACAATGGATGTCAAGCATCTGGTTGCAACTGATATTATGTCAAAGAAACCGAAAGTTACAGAGAAAGATTATCTTGCATCTTTTGCACTTCAGTTAATGGAAAGTCACAAAATAACTTCGCTGATTATTACTGATAAGAATAAAAAACCCATCGGTATAGTTCACTTACACGATCTTATAAATCTCGGATTACAGAGAAGATGAAAATTTTTCTCCTTCTGCTTGTTTTTCTCATCTTCATCGGTTGTGAAAATAAAGATGTTAAACCACCCGTAGATTTAGCTTTCACCGGAGGGGAACTACCTGCCCAGGAAAGCTGGAACTCAACTGTTTTTTTTACTGATTCTGGTAAAACAAAAGCAATACTTTACACTGGTCATCTTCAGGTTTTTAATATTAGAAAAGAAACTCTTCTGGATGAAGGATTGAAAGTTGAATTCTTTAACTACTTAGGAAATAAAACCACGACACTTACTTCCAAACGCGGGAGGGTTGATGAAAAAACAAACGACTTATATGCCATTGATAGTGTTGTTGCAGTTAATGACAGCGGCATTGTTGTAAGAACCGACGAACTTGAATGGCGAAACAGGGATAAAAAAATTGTATCCAATAAATTTGTGACTATCGATTCTCCAAGTGAACACATTGAAGGTTATGGCTTTGAGTCTGATCAACATCTAAGGAATTATGTAATTTATAATATCACTTACATTACCAACGCAAAAAAGGATTAATGTTAAGATTACTTTTTCTTATAAATTTTTTACTGATTTTCTGCGGATCTCTGTTTTCCCAAAATGAAGGTGAACGCATAACTGTTATAGGTGATAGTCTTATAGGAAAAGTTGTCGATGGTGAATCTGTTCGAGAAGTAATTGGAAATGTCAAATTGAATCAAGGGAATGTTCACGTAACATGCAATAAAGCAATTCAATATTTAGTACGAAATGAAGCAGAATTAATCGGGAATGTAATTGTCAAACAGGATACTCTTACTCTTAAAACAGAAAAAGGATATTATTTCGGAAACCTAAAAAAAACTAAAAGTACATCGGGAATAATTCTGGATGACTCAAAAGTTGTGCTTTCTGCTGACAGTGGCGAATATTTTTTTGATGAAAACCGGGCTTTCTTTCAAACTAACGTAAACCTTATTGATTCAACAACAAAATTATTTGCCGATGAACTTACCTACTTTAAAGACTTTGATAAATCTATCTCAGTAGGTGATGTGCGAATAAATGATGGGAAAAATATTATTAAAGCCGATACGCTTATCCATTTCCGTAAAACCCAATACAGTATCGCAGATGGTGATGTTAGTATAAAAAACTTAAGAGATAACATAACCATTATTGGTTCTCATCTTGAAGATAACGGCGAATTGAAATACACATTGATAAATAAAAACCCGATTTTAATTCAAATTGACACAACAATCACTAAAAGCGAAGATTCATTAAAAAGCGTTTCAATTGATACTCTCTTCATAAAGAGCAAAGTGATGGAAGGTTTCAGGAGTGAAACTAATATTTTCAAAGCGACTGATTCGGTAAAAATTTTACGTGGGAATTTTGCATCGATTAACGATCTTACCACTTACTACCGTGATGAAGAAAAAATTATAACGGATAAAATCAGGGAAGATGCACCCAGACCAAAATTGTGGTACGAAAATTCTCAATTAACCGGTGATTCAATTACAATTTATCTTGTAGATGGTCAGATTAATAGGCTGTCTGTTAACGGGAATTCTTTTATGCTTTCGCAAAATAAACTTTTC
>JAPHUI010000053.1 GCA_026193755.1 Ignavibacteriaceae bacterium
CAGTAATTGTTCAAAGACTGGTTGGATCTGATCACAAAGGAAAGTTCTATCCGGACTTTGCCGGAGTTGCAAAATCTTTCAACTTTTATCCGGTTCCTCCTCAAAAATCGGATGACGGGATCGCATTGGTTGCACTTGGCCTTGGTAAAACCGTTGTGGAAGGAGGAAACACTGTCAGGTTTTGTCCGCGTTTTCCAAAACATCTGCTTCAATTTTTCTCAACAAAAGAGACTTTGATGCATGCCCAGCAGGATTTTTATGCGCTTGATCTGAAAGGTAAACTTGATCATCATCCGGAATCTATTATAGATCCATTGGTTAAAAGGTTTGAGCTCGTGGAATCTGAATCCGATGGTACACTTTATTCCGTTGGTTCAACATATTCTACTGAAGATGAAGCTGTATATGACGGAATATCACGTGAAGGTATAAGAGTTGTAACGTTTGCTCCAATTTTAAAACACAAAATGTTTCCGCTTCCCGAGATACTTAACATGCTTTTAGGTTTAGGAACCTGGGGAATGGGTTCACCGGTCGAGATTGAATTTGCAGTTAACCTGAGCGTACCTTCGGACAAACCAAAAGAATTTGCAATGTTACAGATGCGACCCCTTGTTATAAGTAAAGAACTTGATGAATTAAAAGTCGATTTCAAACAGGAAGATCTTATTTGCCAGAGCAGCCAGGTGCTTGGCAACGGTGCTACAGATGACATTTATGATTTGATATTTGTTGATAATAATAAATTTGACCGGGGCAAAAGCAAAGAAGTTGCGGGTGAAATTGCGCATCTTAATTCAAAAATGTTAAATGAAAAGAAACCTTATGTTTTAATAGGAATTGGTAGATGGGGCTCTCTTGATCCATGGCTTGGAATTCCTGTTACGTGGGACCAAATAGCCGGTGCAGCTGCTATTGTTGAATCCGGCTTTAAAGATTTTGAAGTTGAACCATCTCAAGGTTCACATTTTTTCCAGAACATAACTTCTTTTCGGGTCGGCTATTTTACAGTTGATGCTTCTCACAAAATAGGTTTTATTGATTGGGATTGGCTTCTATTGCAACCGGCAGTTGAAGAGATGGAATTTGCCAAACATCTGAAATTCAAAAGTCCGGTCTCAGTAAGAATAAACGGACACAAGAATATTGGGATTATTTTGAAACCGGGAGTTTAAAAAGTTTTATTAATGTGATAAGATGAATGACTTTCTGCTAAAAGAAGAATTATCAAACATTGATCTGCTGTTCGGGCAGCTCTGGGAAATTTCTGTTGATGGAATGCGTTTGACTGATGAAGATGGAAGAATTCTTTTAGTGAATGATTCTTTCTGTAAAATTTTTCAGATGGAAAAAGATCAGTTGATTGGAAAACCATTCTCAACAGTTTATGCTAAACCTGAGCAGGAAGCTGCATTAAAAGCCTACCAGAGGGATATACAAAGAGATGAAATTAAAACTCTGTTTGAACGTGAAAACACTCTTTGGAACGGAAGAAGAGCCTGGTTTGAATTTTCAAACTCATTCCTCACGCTGCCTGACGGTAATAAAATTACTTTAAGCATCGTAAAAGAAATTTCTAAACGAAAAAAATCTGAAATTGAACTTCGTGAGAGTGAACAGAAATTTAAAATGCTGTTTAATAATATTAATGATGCTGTTTTCGTTACACAACTTTCAAAAGACAAATCCTATGGTGACTTTATAGAAGTGAACGAAGTTGCCTGCAGAAGACTGGGCTACACAAAAGAAGAATTTCTAATGCTGAGCCCTTCTGCAATCGTTTGGCAAAAATGTATTGATGATTTTAACCTGTTTAACGAGCGTCTTTTGAAAGAGGAACATGTAATTTATGATTTAGTACATCGGGCTAAAGATAAAAAACTAATTCCTGTTGAAGTCAATTCTCATTTATTTTTATATAACGACAAGCTAACTGTTCTTTCAATTGCAAGAGACATTACTGAACGAAAACAAGCCGAAGAAAAACTTAAACGCTCAAGTAAATTGCTCAGGGAACTTGCAACTCATCTTCAATCAATAAGAGAAGAAGAAAGGACTATGATCTCTCAGGAAATACATGATGAGCTTGGTCAGGTTCTCACTGCGTTAAAAATTCAGGTTTCGCTGCTTGCAAATAAGCTTAATAAAAATCAGGGACCATTGAAGCAAAAAATTAATTCTCTTGCAGATATGATTGATTCATCCGTCGAATCGGTGCAAAAAATTTCTTCAAAATTACGTCCAGGTATATTGGATGAACTCGGACTTATTGCAGCAATAGAATGGCAGACAGAAGAGTTTGAGAAATTAACAAACATTAAATGTTCATTAGTCCTACCTAAAGATGAAGTAAAACTTGAACGCGATAAAACAACTGCAATCTTCAGGATTTTCCAGGAAGCATTAACAAACATTGCCCGCCATTCAGAAGCAACAAAAGTGGCGGTTTCACTTCTTAATCATCAATCCAATATTTATCTGGAAATTCAAGACAACGGTCGTGGAATCACACAGGAACAAATTAAGGATTTCAAGTCGCTGGGCATACACGGCATGGTAGAAAGAGCGATGGTTTTTGGGGGGCAGGTTTCCATTGAAGGATTCGCCGGCAGCGGAACAATAGTAAAAGTAGAAATTCCATTTGACGAGATAAAAAATGGCCGCTGACAAAATAAAAATTCTTATTGCCGATGATCATGCAATTGTGCGCGAAGGACTTAAGCAGATAGTTGCCGAAGAAAAAGATATTCTTGTTGCCGGGGAAGCTGAAAACTCCAGTAAGCTAATGGAACTTCTTGAAAAAGAAAAATGGAGTCTTGTTGTTCTTGATATTAATATGCCGGGGAAAAGCGGATTGGAAGCTTTAAAAGATATCAAGCAGCTCTATCCCGATTTGCCTGTTTTGATTCTGAGTATGTTCAG
>JAPHUI010000339.1 GCA_026193755.1 Ignavibacteriaceae bacterium
ATTATTCTCAAAAGACGAAGATAAAGATCGTTTGGAATTTCTTCTGGAATTCTACCCGGCAGAAGTGCAAAGACAGCTTTATTCTTTGCAGATACCTTTTCTTCGTATGCCTGGTTATAAGCGCTGATAAAAGTATCAAGCAATCCACCGAGGACTTCATAACCTGCAACCTCCCGCTCAACAACACTTCGTGACTTGTATATCTGTTTCATGGATATATCCTTTATCCTCTTAAGTGCATTCTCTCTTCTAATCTCACTGATCAGATCATCCTCAAATTTTCCTCGTAAAATATTTTTCTCCTCATCCAGAAATACGCTTGCCAGCTCATTTACCATTTCACTAATCGCAACTGCACGTAAATATCCAATCCTGTCCTTTTCATCTTTTTCTTTATAGCCCTTTAACGCCTGCTTGTTAATTAAAGGAGTCAACAGATCTTCGGTTTCTTTAAAACTAATCAATCCAAGTCTGAATCCATCTTCAAGATCCATCACCCTGTAACATATATCATCGGCTGCCTCAACGAGAAAAGCTAACGGATGACGGCACCACCAATACACTTTTTCATCTTTCTGAGAAATAAGACCTGTTGCATACGCTACTTCCTTAAATAAATCTTTTTCTGACTGGAAGAATCCGTACTTTTTGTAAGCTTTACTCAGCAAAGATTTACTTTTAATGTTTATAAAAGATTCTCTAGGATATTTTGTTACTGAAGCAAGTGTTGACTTAGTAAGCTGCAATCCACCTTTAATTTTTGGATTTTGAAGCTTAGAAATAATTCTGAATCCCTGTGCATTTCCTTCATAGTGAATAAGATCAGTCCATTTTTTTTCGTCCTTAATTTTTGATTTGAACTTTTGTCCGTTACCGCTACGGAAATATTCTGCGATTGCATCTTCCCCCGAATGGCCGAATGGAGGATTACCAATATCATGTGCAAGACATGCTGAGGCAACAATTTCTCCAAAATGAAATTTTGTATAATTATTTTTTAAGTTATGATGGCGCTCAATTACTTTCTCTCCAACCAGATTTCCCAAAGACCTGCCGACGCAGGAAACTTCAAGGCTGTGTGTTAATCTTGTGTGAACGAAATCACTTTCCGGTAAGGGAAAAACCTGAGTTTTATCCTGCAATCTTCTGAAAGCCGGAGAAAAAACAATTCTGTCAAAATCTTTCTGATATTCACTCCGTCCATCGTGTGCTTTTTGTTTCGAAGTACTTTTTTCTCCAAGCCTTGAGTCGGTTAAAAGCTTTTCCCATTCCAAATTTTATTTCCTTCCTTATTTTCTTTACTAAAATTAAATATAATTTAACTAAAAGATTTAAAGAGTTCTTTTGAGTTTGGTATTTCGATAGATTATTTTTCATCTGATGAAATCTGATTCCAAAAACTTACTTGATCAATCAGTCCAATACTTAAAGTCGGTTGGACCCAAAAGAGCGGAATCTTTTGCAAAAGTTGGAATTAAAAACATTCACGATCTGATTTATTACTTCCCTTCACGTCACCTTGACCGTTCAACATTGTTAACTGCAGCGAAAGCCTCTGATTATTTGATGAATGGGTACGAAGGAGAGCTGACTGTAATAGGTAAAGTATTTGAAAAAGAGAAGAAAAGATTCGGTAAAAAAGAAATACTTAAAGTCCAGTTCAGAGATTCAACCGGATTTTTTGAATGTGTGTGGTTCCGCGGGACAAAATATTTCTATTCTGTTTTTAATGAAGGGAACACATTCGCAATTTCCTCAAAACCTGATAAGTCAAAGTTCGGGGCTCTAAAATTTATTCATCCTGATTTCGACAGGTTAAGCGAAGAAGAAGAGAAAAGTTTTCTGCACACAGGAAAAATTATCCCATTTTACAGAATCCCGAAAGAACTTAAGTCGGGTAACATCGGGGATCTAAGTTTGAGGAGAATCATCAATCTTGCCGTAGAGAATTATGTCGATTTGGTTGAAGAAACTCTTCCCGAAGAAATAATTAAAGAAAATAATCTCATTGGATTACCGGAAGCAATACGTAATTATCATTTCCCGGAATCATCCGAAAAACTAAACTCCGCACAAAGCCGTTTTAAGTTTGAAGAATTGTTCTACCTGGAATTACTCGTTGCATTGAGAAAGCAGAATTACCAGACTAAGCTTACCGGAAACAAGATGAGTATAAAAACAAATCTGGTTCAGAACTTTTTGAAAACTTTACCTTTTGAACTCACAAAAGCACAGCTAAAAGTCCTGAGTGAAATAAAGAGTGACCTGCTTTCTGAAAAACCAATGAACAGGCTCTTACAGGGTGATGTCGGAAGCGGAAAGACTATCGTTTCATTAATAGCAATGTTGATTGCGATAGATAATGGATTCCAGGCTGCAATTATGGCACCTACAGAGATCCTAGCTGATCAGCATGCAAAAAATATTTCTGTGATGATGAAAAAGCTTTATCTAAAATATCCTGATAAAGAAATTAAAGTATCTTTACTACTGGGAGGACAAAAAAAATCTGAGAGAGAAAAAAGGTTGCAGGATATAGAACTTCAGGAAGCAGACATAACTGTCGGAACGCATGCTCTCTTCGAGGAAAAAGTAAATTATAAAAATCTCGGTCTTGTGGTAATTGATGAACAGCATCGTTTTGGTGTAAGGCAAAGGGCTAGGTTACAAAGCAAAGGTAAAACTCCTGAAGTTCTGGTAATGAGTGCAACACCAATACCGCGAACAATTTCAATGACTGTTTATGGCGACCTGGACATTTCCGTAATTGATGAGATGCCAAAGAACAGGATTCCGATAAAAACCGTACTTCGGGGTGAGAGCCGGCTTCCCGAAATCTTTAAATTCATTATTGACAAAAGTAAAGATGGGTACCAGACATTCATTGTTTATCCTTTAGTTGAAGATTCCGATAAGCTTGAACTGAAAGCTGCAGAGACTTTTTATGAGGAGCTAAGAAAAACTCATCTGAAGAATCTTAATGTTGGTTTGATCCATGGAAGAATGAGCTGGCAGGAAAAAGAAGAGAAGATGCTTCTCTTTCTAAAAAAACAATTTGATGTTCTTATTTCTACAACTGTAATCGAAGTTGGAATAGATATCCCGGATGCAAATATAATTTTGATCAACGATGCTCACAGGTTTGGTCTCTCGCAACTTCATCAACTCAGAGGAAGAGTTGGAAGAAGCAACAAGCAAGCGTACTGCATCCTGGTGACAAAGGATGAAATTGTACAGTATAATATACAGCAGAGACTTGAACTAGATTACCTTTCAAGTTCAATGTTAGACAAATATAAATCTGCAATACGACTTCAGACGATGGTTAAGACAAATAACGGATTTGAAATTGCAGAAACAGATTTAAAACTTCGAGGACCCGGAGATATCTTCAGTACAAAGCAAAGTGGATTCCCAGATTTGAAATATGCAGATATAATTTATGACACAGAACTCTTAAACCTTACTAAGAAGATCGCTTTCAACCTTATAAATAAAGACCCATCTCTTGATTCAGAAAATAATTCTGTAATCAGAAATAATCTTATCAAACATTATTCTGAGAACCTGAAGTACGCAAAGATCGCATAAAATTATTTTCAACTTCAATATTTTTTTTCATACATAAACGTCAAACAAAAAGTATTTCTTACTCTTCTTTAGTAAAAAATATTTTAAAGTCAACATCTCAAGACAAAACTTTTTCTCTTCGCCAGCAGTTTCATGAAATTTTTCATGAAAAATATTTTTAAAAAAGTTTTTTAAAACATGTTGACAAATTATTTATAAAGATTATATTTGGAACAAAAAATAATTTAAAGGAGAAAATATTTTATCACCAAGGTTTAATGTACGTTTAGATGTTGCTATAACATTCAACGTAAAACCAGA
>JAPHUI010000065.1 GCA_026193755.1 Ignavibacteriaceae bacterium
AATCAGATTTTGGATTCCAAATAGTATCAGGATGGTTTGAGACTTTATTCTCAAAACGTGAAAGAACGAAAAGAAGGTCTGATAACCTATTGAGAAAAATAATAATATTCTCGCCTATTGTAACTGAATTTTTTAATGCCACAACTTCCCTTTCGGCTCTTCTGCAAACTGTTCTGCAAACGTGTAATATAGCTGCACTTTTTGAACCACCTGGGAGAATGAAGTTGCGAAGCTCTTCAAGCTTGGCATCATAATCATCAATCAGATTTTCAATTTGTATATAATAAGACGCAGGTGTCCTTTCGATGTTCAATTTTTTAGTTTTTTCATCATCAGGCGTTGCCAAGTCAGAACCAACTACAAAAAGCTGATTCTGAATTTTAAGTAAGTTTCTTTTTACACCTTCATCTCTAACTTCGGTAATCGCAAGACCAATAAATGAGTTTAGTTCATCAATTGTTCCATAAGCAGAAATTCGCAAAGAATCCTTGCTTACACGTTCACCACCAAATAACCCGGTTTCACCTTTGTCGCCGGTTTTAGTGTAAATTTTCATTTTACAAATGGTAATAAATGAACTTCCGCTTTTACTACTTTATCTTCAGGAAGTTTTAGGGAGAGTTGAGTATTTGGTTTTAGATGTGAATTTCGGATATATGCTAATCCGATAGGTGATTTAAGTTTACGTGATATTGTAAACGAAGTAACCGTTCCTACTTCAGTTCCATTATCTTCCAATAAAATTCGTCCATTATTTGTTTCTATCGGATCACTAAATGTTAAGCCAACAAGCCTTCTTTGCACTTTATCATAGTTTTGTAACCTGGCTATTACTTCCTGCCCAATAAAACAGCCTTTATCAAAATCTACATAATTGATGAGATCTGCTTCGTGAGGATTGTATTCATCATTCAGCTCATTAGGGGCAATCGGTAATCCCTGCTCGATTCTGTAAATGTTGTACGATTCTTCCCCGGCCATGCTAAAATTAAAAATACTTTTATTCATCATTATAAAGGTTATAAGCCGTTTAGAATTTTCAAGATCAGCAAGAAACCAGAATTTATTAATATTTCTTTCTCCGCGTAATTTAATCAAGAAGAAAAGAATATTTTCGGTATGAATAATTCTAAAGGAGTCCGGTTGCATTTCATTAACTGTATTACCACATACCAGTGTTGCAAATGACTCAGCTTGCGGACCTGATAACTCGAGCAGGTTATATTTTGCATTTGCATCATTTACTTCAACGTGGTCATTGATAACATATTTTTTTATCCAGCTCATTACTTTTGGTTTATCAACTCTGTCACAAACCAGCAACTGGTAATTTTCAAAATTCAGCAAAGTAGTCAAACCAATTATTCTCCCTTTTTCCGAAGTGAAGATTGTGTTCTTAACTCCTTCTTTGGGTAAATCTCTAACACTATTGGTTGTAATTCTATGAATCAAATCCAGTGCATCTGATCCTTTGAGTTCAATAATCCCTTTGTGAGAGATGTTTCTTAACACTACGCCACGGTAAAGTGAATCAATTTCCTTTTCAACTTCCGTATACTTGTTAATAACTTTATATCCATTAACAGGAAAAGAAGAAAAACCTAAGGTTTCCAGAAATTCAATCAATTGAAAATTCTTATCGTCCGTAGAAATCATTCGATATTATTAATTTTATTAAGTCGGTAGAATTTATTTATACATCAAATTTAGTGCTACAAATATAATATTTAGAAAATGAATAAAAAGCCTTGATTGATACCAGAATTTTTACTATGAGGAAGTATTTTTACCCTGAAAATTTGGTAATGAAGGGTTATACCAAGTAATAGAGACTTATATTGGCAAATTAAAAAAAACGTTGACTAATTCGACTGCTATTTCAGTATACAAATTCGAAAAATTCTCTATTAAGTACCCAATAGAATACTAGATTTCACTATTTACATTAAATAAAAATATCCGATATCATCCTGAATATTCATTCAGAAAATATGCTGAAGTCAAAATGCCAAGGTGAAAATGATTAAGGTTAAAATGTTCATTTGGAGAATGAAGATTTTCGGAGTCAAGTCCCATTCCCATTAGAACTGGTGAAGCCTTTAACTTTTTAGCAAAAGTAACAACGATTGGAATTGAACCACCCTCGCGCATAAATACAGTCTTCTTACCAAAAACTTTCGATAAAGCATTGGCAGCAGCTATGGTTGCGCTGTCATCCAGGGAAGTTGCTATAGGATATGCACCATGAAGATCTTTCATATTCAACTTAACGGTCTTCGGCGCAATTTTATTTATAAATGACTTAAAAAGTTTAGCTATCTTTTTCGGATCCTGATTCGGAACAAGTCGCATACTGATTTTCGCTTTTGCCTTAGAAGGAAGAACTGTTTTTGCACCATCTCCTGTAAAACCACCAATAATACCGTTACAATCCAGAGTTGGTCTTGCCCAAATTCTTTCAAGGGTTGAATATCCTTTTTCACCCTTTAATTCTTTTACTCCCAATTCCCGTGCATATTTTTTTTCCGAGAATGGTAAGGTTTTAAAATTGTCTCTTTCCTTCTTTGTCAAATTAACAACATCTTTATAGAATCCGGGAATTTTAATTTTACCATTGTTGTCTTTGAGCTTCGATATCATTTCAGCTAATACATTAATAGGGTTATCTACTCCACCTCCGAATGTTCCTGAATGCAAATCTCTGTTAGGACCTGTAACTTCTACTTCCATATAACAAAGTCCTCTTAATCCGTAAGTTAAAGTTGGAATCCCGGGTCCATATAATGAAGTATCGGAAATCAGTACGGCATTGCACTTTAGCAATTCCTGGTTCTTATTAACAAATTCTTCCAGGTTTCCACTGCCAATTTCTTCTTCACCTTCAATAATAAATTTTACATTTAATGGAAGCGTTCCTTCAGTTTTCATAAATGCTTCAACAGTTTTTATGTGCATATACATCTGTCCTTTATCATCGGTAGCACCACGGGCATAAATTTTTCCATCTTTGATTGTTGGCTCGAAAGGAGGAGAATCCCAGAGATTAATCGGATCAACAGGTTGAACATCGTAATGTCCATAAATAAGAACCGTTGGTTTACCGGGTGCATTAAGCCAGTCCGCGTAAATGAGAGGGTGTCCCTTTGTTTCAATTATTTTTACATTCTGCATTCCCGCTGAACGAAGCTTTCCTGCAACGAATTCAGCAGCAGTTTTCATATCAGGTTTGTTTTCTGCCAATGTGCTAATACTAGGAATTTTCAAGAACTCTTTTAATTCCTCAACGTAATTATCTCTGTGCGAATTAATATAACTGACTACTTTTTCCAAAATAAATCTCCTTATGTTTAATCTCTAATAAATCTATAAATAACAGTGTAATGCTCTCTTTAAAATCAGCGAAAAAGATTTTGCCATATTTTTCAGGTAAATATAGGCAACGGATAACAATAATCACACATATTACTTATATTGTTAAAATTATTAAGCTTAACTATTTTTAATTTGATGATTGCTCACAGATATATACTTAAGGCTCACTTTATACCTCTTATCTTTTCCACCGTCACCCTGATGGGAATTTTCCTTCTGCAATTCCTAATGAAATTTGCCGATAGATTGGTAGGTAAAGGGCTAAATACATGGTTATTAACAAAATTAGTAGTATTTAATCTTTCCTGGATGCTGGTGCTTGTAATACCTATGGCTACTTTGGTTGCAACTTTAATGGCATTCGGAAATTTTTCACAGAATAATGAAATTACAATA
>JAPHUI010000190.1 GCA_026193755.1 Ignavibacteriaceae bacterium
CTGAATCCACAAACAATTTCAGGGTATGGCTGAAAAATAAAAGGGTTGATGATGAGCATAATGATATTTCAGAAATAAATAAGTAAAATTGAGAGTATAAAGCTTTAGTAGTATATTAGCACAGTTATATTTCAAACATCAATTAAGGTAAATATATTGAAAATCTTAGTAACTAATGATGACGGAATCTACTCAGCAGGTATTGCAGCATTGGTTGAAGCACTAAATGATATCGCTCAAGTTACTGTGGTTGCACCTCAAGAGGAACAAAGTGCCGTAGGCCATGGAATTACAATGAAATATCCACTTAGAGTTTTCAAGTATCGAAAGAACGGAACTTTTTTTGGCTATGCTGTTGAAGGTACCCCTGCCGATTGTGTTAAAATGGGAATGAGAAACATCATGAAAGAATCACCCGACCTGGTTATATCCGGAATAAATCACGGCTCTAACACTGCAATAAACATTATTTATTCGGGAACGGTATCCGCAGCAAGAGAAGCAGCTATAATGGATGTACCTGCTATTGCTATTTCAGTAACCAGTCATGAGACGACTGATTTCAGGTATGCAGGAAAAGTAGCTAAAATGCTTGCGCAAAAAGTTAATGAACACGGACTTCCAAATGGAACACTCCTAAATGTAAATGTACCAAATCTCCCGGAAAATGAAATTGTTGGCATCCTGGTTACAAAGCAAAGCAAAGCAAAATGGGACGATATATATGAAAAAAGAATTGATCCATATGGCAAAGATTATTATTGGCTTACCGGTAAAATGGTAGAAATAGAAAATGAACTCCACACAGATCAGGTTGCTATAAAAAATAAATTTGTTTCGGTAACACCTATTCACTTCGATCTTACTGATTACGAAACTTTTAAAGCAATGAAGAGCTGGGATATAGAAAAGAAAGCTGATGAAAAAGCTTGATGATGTTTACCAAATAGATGCTTTCACTGATTTGCCATTCAACGGAAATCCAGCAGGAGTTGTTTATTCTGATGAACTGAACAAAGAAGAAATGCAATTAATTGCAAAAGAGTTTAACCTTTCCGAAACTGCATTCATCTCAAAATCACAGGAAGCTGATTTTAATTTAAGATGGTTCACGCCCTCCGTTGAAGTTAAACTTTGTGGTCACGCAACAATAGCATCGGTGCATTATCTTTTCCAGAGAGGAATTATTAAGAACAATTCTACCGTTATTTTCAATACTCTTTCAGGCATATTAAAATGTGCTGTTAAAGATGAACTGTATTCACTTAGCCTTCCGATACCTAAATTATCAGAATTTAAAGGAAATGAAAAAGAAATAATCGATGCATTGGGAAGTGAAGAAATAATCAATACTGAAAAATTTCCTTTTATTATTGATGATGGAGGTTATCTTTACATCTACGTTTCATCATTGAATGAATTAATTAACATTAAACCAGATTACAAAGTACTTTTTGATTTATCCTCTTCCGGAAAAGGGTATGATGCTATTACAATGTTTACCCTCGAAACAATAGAAAAAGGGAACAATGCTCACTTACGTTTTTTTGCTCCTTTTTATGGAATAAATGAAGATCCAGTTACTGGTTCTGCAAACGGACCTCTATTGCTTGTGCTTCAGCGTTTAGGATTAATTGAAGAGAACACCGAAGGAAAAACTTATACCTTCGAACAAGGAGATGTCGTTGGAAGGAAAGGAAGAATAAACGTTTCTTATTCACCTTCAAAAAATGAATTACTAGTAGCAGGCAGAGCCGTTACAGTTTTTAAGGGGGAAATGACTTTTTAATGTTTGGATACGATAAGATCGAATTTTCTCTCACTTACCCAGCTGCTTATTTATTACTAGCACTCATTCTAATTGCTGCATATTCATTTTATGTTTATCGTTATACAATTCCGCAGGTAAATCAATCAAAAAAAATACTGCTTATATCGCTTAGAGTATTGGCGTTGTTATTACTATGTTTCATTCTTTTTGAGCCAATACTAAATCTCAGCCGGAAATTTATTCTTGAGCCAGCCAACCTGGTATTTATTGATAACTCAAGATCAATAACAATTGAGGACGGGACTAATCGTTCTGCTAATGTAAAACAAATATTAGATGATTTTTCAGTTCATGCTTCAGCTGATAACTTAAAATTTTTTGAATTTGGTAATTCTGTAAGAGAAGTTAGCGATGATAGTCTTGATAAAGTCAATTTTTCTAACGGATCAACAAATCTGGAGGATGTATTCAATTTCACAAAAAGTTCAGACAAAAACATTGCATCTGTAACATTAATATCAGATGGCGTTTTGACTTCAGGAAGCAATCCTTATTATGATGCGATTAATCTTGGTATCCCACTTTTTACTATTGGTATTGGGGATACTACTCAGCGTAAGGATATTGAAATAAAAAAAGTCCTGCATAATGATTTTTTATACGCCAAAACACCAACTAGCATTATAGCTACAATTTATAACAAAGGATTTTCAGGTGAATCTATAATCGCATCTATGTATGAAGATAATAAATTCATCTCTCAGCAAAACGTTATTCTTAGCAGCGCCGGTATTCAGAATATCTCCTTTGATTATAATCCTGAAAGCAGTGGTGAAAAGAAAATGAGTATATCTATAAAACCATTAAAAAATGAATTTACTAATGCAAATAACAAAAAAATATTTTATGTAAATGTCCTTTCCAACAAAATCAATGTGGTACTGGTTGCTTCAAGCCCATCTGCTGATTTAACATTCATTAATAATGCTCTTAAGCGGGATGAGAACCTGAAAGTTAGTTCCATTGTTCAGGTAGCTCAGGATAAATTTCTTGATAAATGGAACTACCAGATTCTTGATAGTGCTAATGTGCTTTTCCTGATAGGTTTTCCATCTGATCAAACTCCGAAGAATCTTCTCAACCGTGTCATCGCTAGAATAAAAAGTGATAAAGTTCCTTATTTTCTAACATTATCAGCAGGGATTAGTTTAAATAAACTTTCGTTGTTTGGGGATGAACTTTCTTTCACTGTAAACCAACTCTCTAACGGATATAGAGAAGTTCAACCGCAAATTTTGCAGGAACAATCAAATAACCCGATTCTAAAACAAGGTGATAAAAATCTAATTGATCTCTGGAACAACCTGCCTCCTGTTTTACAGCTAAATTCTCTTTTCAATCTAAGAATCGAA
>JAPHUI010000187.1 GCA_026193755.1 Ignavibacteriaceae bacterium
CCCACTATTTCATTTACAGTAGTAATTAACATTTCTTCTTCCGTCTTAAACTTTCCGGAAGCTATCGATTCAACAAGCCGGTGTAATTTTTTCTGATCTATTGCCATATTCTTATTCCGAATAAAAATCTATCATTTGCCGAATTGCTCTTTTGCAAACGGGACAGAAATGATTAATAATAATTGATTTCATAGTGCAATCGTGTGCAGGTCTGTAAATTCCTTTTTCCATGTAACCGCCTCCTTCGAATGCACCAACTTTGTTTTCATACTCCTTTGTATCAGGAGTAGGAATCGGTGTACCTTCTTCGACAATATCTTTCCACTTAGAATCGAAGTTTACAAGCGTTGTAAGATTGGGATCTGTAGGTTCAACATCCAGTGGATAAAAATTCTGATAAGCAACATCAGAAGTATAATATTCATCCGCAAGCGAAGCAAAACCATGTCCAAACTCGTGTGTAAAAATGAATTCAGAATGTTTACTATTACTAACACAAACTGAATAATGGTTATAAATTGCACCTCCGCCGTATTTATCAGAATTAACAAGAATATAAATCTGATCGTACGGTGCGTTTGAAGCTATGTTTCTTACAGATTTATTGTCATAGGTCATGAGATATCTTTCAAGATCGAAAGTATAAAAGGTTGAATTTACCAAAGTTTTTTTCCAGACATTTTTTTTTGGAATATCTGTTCCCGATTCAACAGAGGGGGCTTCGATTCTCCAAATGTTAAACTTATCTTTGTTCTCTGCATAAGGTGAACAATTAAAAAGATAACCAGCAAACCTGTTACAGTCTTCTTTAAAGGTTTTCATTTCTTCATTCGTGTAACCTTCTGGAATAATAACAATATCTACTTTGACTGCTGGATCCCCTGAATGCCAGACTTCAAAGTTTTTATATTCTGAAGTTCTTTCATTTTTGATAAAATAATTTTCAGGATCGATGGTATACTCAAATCTATTTAACCATTCATTTTTTCTATTGTGTTCGAGGAATTTTACCACCACGGGTTCTATAGGAAAAGGAAAAACAACCGTCTCGCTAAAGGTCCTCTCAGTGTGTTTTGCTTCTTCAGTTGTCTGCCATTCGCTAAAAAGAGTTGAATAGCCTCTTGAGTAAATTAAATTCCCGCTCTCTTTGTCGAACACTTCAAACTTGTATTTGCCATAATTGAATTTATCAATCATATTCACTTTTGAACCGCCCCAGAAAGGTTCTTCGATCAGTTCATCAAAAGAGTAATAATCATTTAAGCTATCTCCAGTGTGGAAATAATCGAACCTGAGAGTCTTACTTACAAAGTAATTATCAAAATTTATTTGGCTATAAGCTAGTGATACGAATAAAAGAAAGAGAAAAACTGTTTTCATATTTGTTTTAGAATTATTAGAAGTAAAAATTTAATACTGTAAAGATAGGATTTTTAGATGAGAGAGTTAAAGTGAAAATAAGAATGAAAAAAAATATTTCAACATTCGAAATTCCTTGTTCAGTATTCGATATTATTTTTGAATAATGAATATCGAACAAAGAATGTAGAATAAAGAAGTTCTTTTAAATTACTTAACTTTCCGTGAGCCCGGTTTTACAAGCTCAATATCTTCCTTGCAAAGTGGACATTCATCAGGAAGGTAAGAAACTACTTCCATTTTAAGCGTACTGAATTGAGGGTATTTAAAATTTACTTTGCCATTGCTCCTGTCAACAATAAATCCAACACCAACGACTTCAGCTTTTTTACTTTTTACAATATCAATTACTTCGAAGACAGAGCCGCCCGTAGTTACAACGTCTTCGCAGACAAGGACTTTTTCATTTTCATCAAGACTAAAGCCTCTCCTTAATGAAAGTTTTTTATCTTCTCTTTCGGCAAAGATAAATCTTTTGTTTAGTTGTCTTGCAACTTCCTGACCAACAACAAGTCCGCCAATTGCCGGAGCAATTACTGTATCAATTTCAGCACCTTTAAAATTATTTGCAATCATTTTACATAATTTTTCTGCGTGCTCAGGATATTGTAGAACTTTTGCACATTGAAAATACCTGTCGCTGTGTCGACCCGAAGTGAGAAGAAAATGCCCGGTGAGAAGTGCCTCGGTTTTTTTGAAGATACTTAGGATTTCTGTTTCTGTCATAATTATATAAGCTTTTGTATTTTTTCTGCTAGTTGAAAATCTTTTTTAGTTAGTCCACCTTCACTGTGAGTTGAAATTGTAATCTTCACTTTGTTCCATGAATGAATAAAAATATCGGGATGATGATCAATCTCCTCGGCTTTTTCACCAATCTTATTCACAAATGAAAGAGCGGTTTTAAAATCTTTCAACTCAAACTGTTTTGTAATTTGTTTACCTTCGTGATTCCAACCGGTTAAAGATGATAAACCATCCTTTATCTCGTCATTTTTTAATAGCGCCATCAGTATCTCCTTTCATTTCATTATCTACAAACAAAAAAGCGCATCGTCAAGATACGCTTTTTGAAATTATTTTTTATGGGGTATCTTTAATTCTCCAGCTGCCCGGATGCTTTAGTTTCCGTATCGGGATTTGGTATTTCTGCTGCTTCATCATAAAAGATTAAGTCATCAGAACCTTCAACGTGTTTGGCAACTATTCTTGTTCTCTCTTTAAACGTTCCGCGTAATATTTCTTCAGCTAACGGATCTTCAACATACTTCTGTATTGCTCTTCGCAGTGGTCTCGCGCCAAATTTTTCATCGAAACCTTTTTCAACCAGAAATTCTTTTGCTGTCTGGTCAAGAATTAGATCCATTTTACTTTCTTCAAGATTTTTGTAAAGATCTTTTATTTCGATGCTGATAATCTCCATAATATCTTCTTTAGTAAGATTTCTGAATACAATTGTATCATCTATCCTATTAAGAAATTCTGGATTGAAGAGCTTCTTCATAGCATCTTCAACAGTATTTTTCATTTTGTCATAATGACCCTTCTCATTTGCTTCACCAAAACCGAAAGAACTGATATCCTTTATGTCTCTGGTTCCGATATTAGAGGTCATTATGATTATAGTATTTCGGAAATCAACTTTTCTACCAAGACTGTCGGTTAAAATTCCATCGTCCAGTACCTGCAGCAGAATGCTGAAAATATCAGGATGAGCTTTTTCAATTTCATCAAACAGTACAACTGAATAAGGTTTTCTTCTTACC
>JAPHUI010000290.1 GCA_026193755.1 Ignavibacteriaceae bacterium
AAAGAAGGATTGACTTATACAACATCTCAGTTGATTACTCAAGGCGGAACAGGGGAACTGACATTTGGTGACATCCAGGACAAAATTTATCCGATGGCTGCAAACTATTATTCTTCAGTTGATAAAGAAGTTACGATTTTCACTTTTGAATTTCATAAAGATTGGATGGATCAGTTTTACCCGATTATGATTGGATTAATTACTAATCCTTCATTATCACAAGCTGATTTTGACAGAGTAAAAGTAAACCAGCAAGCCTATGTTGATCAGATTATTCGGGCATCTTCTGATGAAGAATACAGCAAGAAAGCTCTTGAGGATTTTCTTTTTCGCGGAACAAATTATCAGCATATGATTCAGGGAAAATCTGCATCGGTTGCTTCAATCACGCTTGATGATGTTAAAAATTATTATAAAAATTATTTCACCAAAAATAATTTGATGATAGGTATTGCTGGAAATTATCCGGAATCATTTCTGGAAAAATTAAAATCGGATATTTCAAAATTACCGGATACAAATCCTGAAATTCCTTCTGCACCAGTAGTTAAAATGCCGGATGGAATTGATATCGAAATAATTGCGAAAGATGGTGCATTTGGTTCTGCAATTTTTGCGGGTTATCCTTTATCAATAACAAGAGCAGATGATGATTTTGCGGCACTTATGGTTGCAAATTCGTATCTCGGCGAACACAGAAAATCTTATGGAAAATTATACCAGATGATTCGTGAAGAGCGTTCAATGAATTATGGTGATTATTCCTACATTGAATGGTATGATAACGGCGGACAAAATATGCTACCTCCTTCAGGAGTTCCAAGACATTCAAATTATTTTGCACTCTGGATCAGACCGGTTCAGATTGCTAAGCAACTCAAAATGCAATATGAGGAATTGAAAGATGTCAATATTGGTCACGCACATTTTGCTCTCCGAATGGCCTTACGAGAAATGGACAAGATGATTAAGAACGGAATTTCACAAGAAGATTTTGAAGCAACACGTGCTTTCCTTCAAAGTTATATTAAACTTTACATCAAATCACCTGAAGAGCAACTCGGTTATTTAATGGATTCGAAAATGTACGGAAGAGATAATTACATTGAAGAGTTAGGTAATTCACTTTCAAAGCTAACTCTAGATGATGTGAACAATGCAATCAAAAGATATATGCAGATAGATAATATGAAAATAACAATCGTAACGGATGTGAGTGAAGCTGAGCCTTTAGCTGAAAGTTTAAGAAATAACTCGCCATCACCAATGAGCTATTCAAATCTTGTTAAATCAGGATTACCGGAGGATGTACTGGCAGAAGACGCTGCAACTGAAAACTTTAATCTAAATGTTAAGAATGTTACAATAGTGGATTCGAAAGATACTTTTAAGTAAATAGGATTGTAACGAAAGTAAAGCCGGGTTTTACCCGGCTTTTTTTATGGTATTTTATAATCCATCCATTCTTCTAATTTATTGATGATATACTTTTGATCACTCTCATTAAAACTTCGGATTCTTGTTCTGTGTGATCCACCTTTTTTTACCATCTTGATAGAATTTGTTTCACCTGTTAGTTCTATAGAAGTTGCTGACCATGTATCGTTTCCACCATAAATAAAAATCATATTATTGCCGTGCTTTTGAATCCATTCATTTATTTTTTGCATTATGCAGCAATCGAAAAACGGTTTAACATTTTTAGAAATAAATATTTTACTTGTTGGTTCTTTAACTTCAGTAAGCAAGTCTTTAAATTCAGATATATCATATCCGTAATATCCCATTTGCGAATATGCCTGATAGAAAAATGGTAAGATTTTATTTATTTCCTTATCGGAGAAGTAATCGAATGAAGAGCCTTTCTTTAAATGCTCAAAAAGCACTTCATTTGACGCTGTTGAATCTGGAATTTGTTCGCAGGTTGTGTTCTGCCATTGCCAGAAAGCAAAGCCATATTCCAATACAATATATTCAAATATGAATCTATCATTACCAAGTGAATATCTATAGCCAAACTTTTTAGATTCTTCTTTCAAAAGAGGAATTAAATCATCTGCTCTCTTTAAGACTTCTCTCTGAAATATAATCATTTTATTTCTGCATTCAGCAGTACCAACATTATCTAAAAAATGATAAATACGTGGGTCTTCTTGGGATATATTAAGTGGTGATACATAACAGACTGACGCATCAGCATCATCCGGGAAATAGTATTTATGAATGTACGTTGTTTGTCCACCTTTACTGATTCCTGTTGTAATCCATTTATTCTTGTATAGATTTTTCATCGTTTCAATTATCCTGTGATCATCATCTGCCGCCTGCTTAATAGT
>JAPHUI010000366.1 GCA_026193755.1 Ignavibacteriaceae bacterium
ACCCCAGAACCAAACTTTGTCGCTAATAAATCAAATAATAACTTGTCCAAAAATTCCTGCAATCGGACCCGCTGCCCACACAAGACCAATTTCGTGTATGTCCAATCCATATTGTGAATTCAAAATCCAGCTTAATACTGCAATCTGTATTGATAGAGCAAAGCCCATTGCAGTTGCCGGTAAAGCAAGCAATGAATAAAAAGTATTGGTGAGTTTCTTCTGTATTTCAAGCATTTAAATACCTTACAATAATTATTTTTTAGGAATGGAACTCAGATGACTCTGATTTGATTGATTCACGTAAAGTTTCATAAGAAAACTGAACCTTTATTTATTTATTAAAAATATTTCAGAATTCATTCTATTAATAGTCAAAGTATCATTTTTGCTTGTATCAAAATATTTATTTGTTTCAAGGTTGAATAATGTTTTTGCTTCAGGTAAAAAAGTCTTTACTTGAAAGGTTTGAAAAGTTAAGTCCTTTTCCGATGCATTAACTATAATCAAAGCAGTTTCATCTTCATACTGCTTAATCAACAAATAAATATTATCAGCAGGATAGATATGTCTTAATATTCCTTTAGAAAGTACCGGATATTTATTCCTTAATTTTAGTAGTTCCAGAAGGTAATTGTAAATTTCATTTTCCTTTTCTGTTCTACCATCTTTTGTAAACGCATTTCTTTCATCATCAATGAAACCTCCAGGGAACGGTTGTCGTAATTCGCCATCTTTCGGTCCCCCGGTTATTCCTATTTCAGTTCCATAAAAAATGCATGGAATTCCTCTTGTGAATAAAATTAAGTTGAGTGCAATCTTAAATTTATTTATATCGCCCCTTGCTTCGTACATTGCTCGTGCTATATCGTGGTTATCCATAAACACCAGCAAGTTATCCGGATCAGAATAAATAAAATCTTGTGCTATAGTTTCATATACTTTATAGATACTTTCATTTCCATTTAGGAATGATCTTATTGCATCGGATAATGCAAAATCTGCTACAACAGGAAGATTAGAATCGAAATCTATTTTACGTATGGGAGATTTAGTTTGATATCCCGAAATTACTGCAGATTCTCCCTGCCAGACTTCACCGACAATATTAAAAGTAGGATA
This sequence comes from Ignavibacteriaceae bacterium, assembly GCA_026193755.1. Taxonomy (GTDB): domain Bacteria; phylum Bacteroidota; class Ignavibacteria; order Ignavibacteriales; family Ignavibacteriaceae; genus IGN2. The sequence continues at coordinate 1,120 of JAPHUI010000366.1, forward strand.
TTCATTTAATATAACTTCCGCCCATTCAGCTAAATATTTTTGATCGCAGTACGGATAAGTGTCTTCCCTTGTTGCATCTATACCTGCATACTCAATCCACCAAATTGTGTTCTGTATAAGATATTTTTTTAAGAATGGATTTCTTTGATTGAGATCCGGCATATAATCAGTAAACCACCCCTGTTGATTCATTTTAACTATTGTGGAATCTCCGTGTATATCAAGAAATGCCATTTTATCGTGTGAGGCATGGATAAAGTTTTCGGGTGTACCATTAAACCAGTTTTCTGACGGTGGATTTTTTACCCAGTAATGATTTATACCAATATGATTACTAACATGATCAAGGATTACTTTTAATCCTCTACTATGTGCTTCTTCAATTAATCTTTTATAAAGCTCGTTGCTTCCAAAACGAGGATCTATTTTGTAGAGATCAGTAGCTGCATATCCATGATAACTCATCCACATATTATTCTCAAGCATTGGAGTTACCCAGATTGCTGTAACGCCAAGCTCTTTCAAATAATCAAGCTCAGAAATGATTCCTTCAATATCTCCACCCTTTCTTCCATCAATATCCAGAAAAGTGAATTTGTCAAGTGAATCACCGATTGTATTGTTAAGAGGATTACCATCACAAAAACGATCAGCAAAAATCAAATAAATTTCATCTTCATTACTAAATCCCCGATGTTCCTCGGCTGAAATTTCCCTACTTAAAATTGGATAGCTGAATTCTTTTTCAACTCCATCTTTTTGGAAAATTAATTTGTATTTGCCAGGCTCCATCTCGTTTGAGATAAGAATATCAACGAACAGGTATGAAGGATTTTCCAGGTTTTTAACATTGAGAATTTCCAGACCTTTACCCCTAGATTTTACATTTACACCATCTAGATTCTCCCCGTAAACCATCAATTGGAGCGTGTCGCATTTCATGCCAATCCACCAATTTGGCGGTTCTATTTTGCTTATTGAAAAGTTCTGTGATAAGGCTGTGAGACAGCTAAAAATTACAATAAATAAAACTTTAAGTGATTTGAAATTCAAGAGGTTATGCAATTATTGATTATAAAAGTTAGAGGTTAAAATAGATAAAGCAACGTAATTTTGAAAGAATTTTTTACCTATTTCAATATCTGTCAATTTATCAATCTGCATATGAACAATAATATTTAATAAAACGGAGGCACAATTCTTGAATAATTAGCTAAATGAAAGAATCAAAAGATAAGAGAGAACCTATGATGCAATTCGTAAAAACCCTTCCAATTCTATTTGTAGTTGGAATTATCGCGCTATTAATTTCTTGCGAGGATGATAAAACCACGAATCCTCAGGAACAAACTCCAACCATTCCTCCCCCATCGACAATGATAATAGACTTCAGCGAATTTCCTGATACTTCAGCTGACGATGGTTTACAAAATGTGGTTGTTTCCAGAAACAATTGGGGCTGGGCTGCCTTAAATGTATCCGTTTGGAATTCTGTATTGACGCTAACATTAGCTGTTCCTGTGGCTGCATTTCTTGAATCATTCAATCATCAGCCTGTTCAGCAGCCTGATGGAAGCTGGCTTTGGCAATACTCTGTAAATGTCGAGGGGGGGTCATACACTGCAAAGCTTTATGGTAAAACTGTAGCTGAAGGAGTTGAATGGAGAATGTTGCTAAGCAGAGCTGGAGTATATACCGACTTTGAGTGGTTTAAAGGATTTTCTAGTCTTCCTGCTACCGAAGGAACCTGGACTCTTAATAAAGATCCAAACTTACCTTCACCATTTCTTTACATCGAATGGCACCGAAACACACAGGAAGGTACCGCTGATGTTAAATACACTAATATTAATCCAGTCGGGTCAGGGAATGGAAGCTACATTTTCTACGGAAAGACAAATGAAATACCTTATAATAGATTCTACCAGATTTTTGACGCTGCAGAAAACCGTACGATTGATATTAAATGGAACTATGAACAGCTGTTTGGAAGAGTAAAAGATCCAATCCATTTTGAAGATGAATTATGGCACTGCTGGGATGAAACGTTAAATGACATAGTTTGCACTGAATAATTTTAGTGACTTTAAAAAAAATAGCGGCAGTCAATATTGGCTGCCGTTTTTTTTAATCTATACTGAAATATTCAGAATTTTTGTTTACGAAACGAAGTTTCTGTCAGTTTAAATTACGATATTTGTAATACAT
>JAPHUI010000225.1 GCA_026193755.1 Ignavibacteriaceae bacterium
ACCGGGCTATCAAATTCCTTTTGCAGAAAAAATAAAAAAGGAAGCAAAAATTCTTACCGGTGGTGTTGGTTTGATTACAACTGCAGAACAGGCAGAGCAAATTATAAAATCGGAACAAGCTGATCTTGTTTTGCTTGCAAGAGAAATGCTGCGGGATCCTTACTGGGCTTTACACGCAGCAAAAAAATTAAATGTTGATTTAAAAGATTTTCCCAATCAGTATTTACGAAGCAAGTAGAAAAAGTTTTTTCTAAACTTTTCTCCCGACTTACAAGGAAAACTTTTATTCCTGATGACAATCTGTGCAGGTAACTTCATCTATTGGGGACCCTAAATCGATAGGATGTTCAAATTGAATTCCGTTAAGGGAACTTTCTGCCTTCCCTTTAATATCCCTCTCCGAAATAATTAAGTGACAGGTGTTGCAATCTTTGCGAATTACTTTCCCATTAGTACTGTAATGGTTTCCGTCATGGCATCTGAAACATCCCGGAAAGTACATATGGCCAATATTATCAGGGTACCCTTTCCAATTAACTTTCATTTCCGGGAAGTAATTCTTATCATAAATGTTTTGAATAATAGATATACTTTTTTCTATTGCTTTTGAATTTCCAGCAAAAATATCCGGATACTTTGTTTTGTAATAATACTTGATAATAATTTTTATGCTGTCAAGTCCAGCATTCTTTGTAGTATAGCTGTTTTCAAGAGCATCAACCGAAACGCTTTTAATGTTTGACAATGCTGTATCAATATTACCAATCGACATCATTTTATTTACTGCATCGTAAGGATTATGATAAATGTGAGTCGGTCTGTTATGGCAGTCAATACAGTCCATAGTTCTCACAAAGCTGTTTGGAACAGTATCATTTTTAAAATGAAAATTTCTACTTTTATAAACTGTGACATTTCCATCTTTTGACTCAGTCCTTACCCATGGAATAGTTTGTCGTGAGGAATCCGAAGCTATGTAAGTAATTTTATTTACGATATCCATATGCCAGTAATGAATTCCTGAAGTAATGCCAGTTTCTTCACTTCCGCCTCCAATTTTTAGAAGCATATTTAGAGAAAATCTTGAGTTCGTCTCGTCAGAAAGGTAATAGGTGTTGTTAACTTCCTTTCTGGAATAGAAAAACTGAGGCCAATGGCATTGTTCACAGGTTTCTTTTGCAGGTCTTAAATTACTGATCGGAGTAGGAATTGGTCTTGGATATTTATTAAACAATGTCGCATAAACCTGATAGGCACCGGATAATTTATATCTTACAAACCAGCCGGCTCCCGGTCCGATATGGCATTCAACACAATCAACCTTTGCATGGGGAGAAACCTGATAAGCAGTAAATTCAGGATCCATAATTTTGTGACAAAGTTCTCCACAAAATTCATCCGAGTCAGTATATTCATAAGCTTTGTAACTGCCGAACGCACTGAAGAACAATAATAAAATTGTCCCGACAAAAAAAACTGAAAATGCTGTACGATTCTTCTTATCATTGAAATCAATTTGGGGAAATTTAAAAACTATGTCTTTTCCTGCTCTTAATCTACGGCTTCGTCTCAACATACCAAATGCGATCAGAATAAGGCCAAGAATAAGAAATACAGGCAGAATTACAAAAACAATTACACCCATATATGGTTTCTGAGATGGGCTTAACGCTTCAAGCAACATTATGAAGAGAATTAACCCAAAACTGACAAGCGCAATTGCTGCACCCGTAAGTGTTATCGGATTGTAAACAGATTCAGGAAATGTCTTTCTCAATTATCTTTCTTTATTACCACTGACTATGGTTAAAGTAATTAATTTTAACTACGAAATCAATCGCAAGGGATTTGTCATTGGTAAAACAATCAAAATAAGAAATGTTTTTTGCAAATTATTTTTTTAACTCACCTGCTATTTCGTTCATTATGATTAATTAAACTTAAACTGGTAAAATAAATTGTCCCGATTTATTATATCCGCCTCATAATTTATTGAAGTACAACAACTATTTTACCTCTCGTTCTTCCAGTCTCAATCTGTTTATGTGCTTTGGGCAAATCTTTAAAATCATACTTTTTAGAAATATGAGAATGGATCTTTCCTTCTTCCATCATTTTTGCAATTTGCTTCATATCTTCACCATTAGATTTTACCATCATCCGTTGAAAAAACAACCCTTTTTCTTTTATCTTATCAGCGGTTATTCCTTCAGGTGAGGATTTTAAGCTAACGACTTTTCCACCTTTTTTAACAGCTTCTAAAGATCGAAGTAAATGATCGTTGCCTGCAATTGCTTCTAAAACTATATCTGCGTCTTTTACCTTATCTTCAAATTTTTCTGAAGTGTAATCTAAAAATTCATCTGCACCAAGCTGTGAAACAAAATCCTTGTTGGAAGAAGAAGCAGTACCAATTACATAAGCGCCAAAACTTTTTGCAATCTGAACCGCATAATGACCAACACCTCCTGCTGCTGCATGAATTAAAACTTTATCTCCTTTTTTCATCTTGCAAATGTTTACTAAAGCCTGCCATGCTGTTAAAGCTGCCAGAGTAGCTCCAGCAGCCTCTTCATAAGAAATATTTTTAGGCTTTAATGCTAACTGATCAGCAGGGGCTGCAACGAACTCAGCATAAGCTTTGCCCTGTCCGACAAAATTTACCATTCCAAATACATCATCACCCTTTTTATACTCTATAACATCTGCACCTACTTCTTCTACAATTCCGGAAATATCCCATCCTAATATTATAACTTCTTTTTCATCTTTTGGTTTTAATATGGCTTGTACTGTTTGTTTATTCTGACGTGCAAAAGCATCCACAGGATTTATTGATATTGCCTTCACACGTACCAAAACTTCTGCGGGTTGAATTTTAGGTTTTTCAACTTCCAATAAAACTAAATTTTCTATTCCCCCATTTTCTTTAAGAGCAATTGCTTTCATTTTTTAACTGAATTAATTATTTATAAATATTTAATAACTAGTTCTTTCTAGTTGATTTTGACGTGGGTTCTTATTAAAAAGTTGGATGATATTTTAATCAAGAATGAATTATAGTGTGTGATGCCTTTTTAATAAAAAACCTAAATTATATCTGCAGAAGATTAAAATGAAATAGATTGCGAAGTTATTTAATACCGATCATCAAATCAGAACCAAAAGATGTGTTTTTTCTTTCAATTTTAGAAAGATCGGCGGATTCAAACCACTCCTTCATTTCACCTTCAGTATAAGTGTCACCGCTAGCGGTTCCGACAAGCATATTAATAGAAAACAATGCCCCGTGAACTGGTTGTGTTCTGTCATCGTTCATTACAAAATCACTTATTATAATCATTCCATTTTTATTCAGAGCATCTGCACATTTATTAATAAGCATTTTATTTTGTTCATAGCTGTTAATGTGAACAATCGCTGATAAAAGAATCAAATCGTAATTGTCTTCAAAATCTTTAGTTAAATAATCACCCTCGATAAAATTAAAATTATCACTCAAGCCGGCTTCTTCAACATATTTTTTTGTAAGAGGAACTACATGCGGCAAATCCAAAACAGTAGCTTTAATAGATGGATTCTTCTTAACAATCTCTATTGAAAAAGCAGCAGAACCTCCACCAACATCAATCATTTTTCTAACATTTGAAAGATCAATCATCATCGAAAGAATTTTACCCTGATTAACTCCACGGTAATGCATCGCACCAATAAATGCTTCTACCCAATTGGTTTTTTCTTTTTTATTCTGATCACCTTTAAACGAACTGCCTTTCTTCACAGAATCAGTAAGGTAACTCCACGTGTTCCAGAGATGATTAGTATGATAGAGATTACCCATAAATTCCGGCTTCCCTTCGACCAGATATTTTGAAGATAAGTCACTGTTGTAAAATTTTCTCTTAACTTTTTTAAGAATTCCCATCCCGCAAAGTGCATTCATAAGTCTGTCCGTAGCTCTGGGATCTGCATCTATTTTAGTTGACACTTCTTCAGAAGTCATCATATGTTTATCC
>JAPHUI010000146.1 GCA_026193755.1 Ignavibacteriaceae bacterium
AATTCTTTTTCTCCGGTATTACTAATAGTTCCATCAGGATTAATATTTAATCTTACATAAAACTGTGCTCCTGTAGCATGAATTCGCCCGTCTGTACCAAGATGAATATTATGTGCCGGATTGCCCATTTCACCATTAAATGTAACCTGAACCGGATTATAAGGATCGGAAATATCAACAGTATGCACACCCCCAAAATCGCATTCAAGAACAGCATAATTATCCTTTACCTGAACATGTCCGACCGGAGTTTCAACACCAAAGTAAAGTATTTCCATTCTGCTCATATTCTCTGGTTGAGCTGGATTCTCTACATTCCAGATTTCAAATCCTCCTTCAACACAGGCAAGGTATAATCTCTGAAGCTGATCATCATAAAAAATATCATGAACAAGTCCGTGAGTTCTGATATCGTCAGTAATAAGAGTCGGGTTATTTTTATCGGCTCCATCAAGAACAATAACAGCCCCTCCGCTGCCAAGAAAAATTAAGTCCCGCAAACTATCAACAGCTATTGCAATTGATGAACCGTAGGGCCAGGCTCCTCTTCTTTCAAGATAATCGCTATTCAGTGATCTGGATGTTTGAGGCTGGTTGCTTAAAACACTGAAGATATTTCCATCTGGTTGTAATTGAGCATTAATTAATACTGTAATTACCAACAACCAAATTATGGTAAGTGAATGAGATTTAGTCATTACTACTCTCCCTGTTTATTTTTTGTGTTTTTAAATTAATTTATAACTATATCAATAAGTAATAATCACATAATTATAAATTTTAGTTTACAAGTGCATAAAGTTATTTTATATTATTTTTTTTCATTGTTTATCAATTTAACAAAATCATTTTCTTTGCTGTTATGAAACTTCCTGCTAATAATTTATAAAAATAAATTCCACTTGATTTCAATAACATATTATTGTCTACTCTTACTTTAAACATTAAGTAATAATAAGTTTATAATATCACAACTAATCTTTAAATAATTGTAAAATTTAGACATCGGAAAATTTTGAGAAGTCAAAACTGACGGTTAATAACAAGCTGGTTTGAATGAGACATAGGAGAAAGGGTAGGATGATACTGCCTGGGCAACAAACCCGAAAACTGTTTGAAACTTTTTATGAAATGAGCTTGATCGTAATAACCTGACTGATAAGCTAATTGTGTTAACGAGATTTGAGGGTCTTCATACTTAATTTTAGTTGAATAATTAAACTGGATTATTTTTATAACAGATTTGGGAAGAAGTCCGATATATCTACTAAACCTGCGCTCAAGCTGTTTATAGTTTGAGTTTTCATTCTTTAAACTTTCGACTTTTGTAAAAAAAGGATTTCTGTATATGGAATTAACCGCGTTAATAGTTTCCAATGCCTGAAAATTTATATTGAGTTTATTAAGTAAGAAAGATTCTATTTTTGTCTTAATTATTTTCTCATCTTTGATCCCACAAATTTCATTTTCCAGCACCTTAAATTCTTTGCCAAAGATTAATTGCGCATCAACAACCTCATTACAAAATTCCTGGGAACAACACCCCGTAAACAAAGAAATTGCTCCGGGTTTAAATCGAACACTCACTCTTTTCATTTTCGGAGTAGGTTTAACCAGACAGTAATTACTTTTTATACCTATAAAATGACTTCCCTTGACATTAATTATTTCATTCTTCTCTCCCCTGGACCTCTGATATGTATTACCAAAATTTATGACCAACTCGGTCATACAATCCGGCATTACCCGTATAAAATTATTATTATCGGGGACAAATTCATTAAAAGAAATATGATGGATATATTTTTTTAGCTTTGGATTTAAATTAGCGTTTTGAAATTTCATTTTTTATAACATTTTTAAAGGGAGTAATAAAACACTGGTAAGAAGATTCTGCTCATTTTATTCACACTTAAGTTTTATTAGAAGGAATTGAATCTGCAACTGATTCTTTACCCTTAAATTTATCCGGATTGAAGGAAAACAGAAATTGAAAAGATCAATAAGGTTAAACCAAATATTACTTTCATAACTGTTTCTTTCATAGGAAATCTTATTTCAACAAAATCATTTTCTTAACATCATTATACCTTCCGGATTCAATCTTGTAAAAGTAAATTCCGCTGGGTACGTTCTGAGCATAAAAATTAATTTTATAACTACCCGCCTCTTCAAAATCATTTTTTAATACTGTAACTTCTTCACCTAAAGAATTATAGACAATAAGTTTTACATTACCACTTTCGGGTATTGAGTATTCTATTGTTGTGGATGGATTAAACGGATTAGGATAATTCTGTGCAAGCATAAATTCTGTTGGAGAAAAATCTACTGTTACTTCAACAGGTACCTGACCATCGTAAGTTATAATTGTCCCGAGTTCTCCCACAGCCCATCCTTTTGTACCATTAATAAAAAATACACTCGCTAAGTTGTTAAAAGAGGGAATATTCTGCTTCACCCAGTTATTTCCTCCGTCTGTCGTACGATAGATAAGCGCTAAGTTATTCCCGCTACTATAATCAACACCTACCGCCCATCCATTAAGTTCATCGGTAAAATAAAGTCCCGATAAATCTTCATCCGTCCCGAGGGATATTTCGTTCCAGTTGTTTCCGCCGTCTGTGGTTTTAAATATAACCGAATAGTGCGGAATTCCCTGATACTTGCCGGCAACGAAGCCGGTATTGCTGTTAGTAAAAAATATATCTTTCAGACCAAAGCTTGATAAGTTCTGCTGCACAAACCAATTGCTCCCGCCGTTAGTTGTCTTCATAATTCCCGTCCCTCCTGCAGCATAACCGGTATTACTATCGATAAAATAAATGCTATTCAGTTCGGTTTGAAATGTCATATCATACTGTACATTCCAGTTGTTCCCGCCATCGGTTGTATTGTATATGGCTCTGCCATAGGAGCCTGAAAGGAAATCAAAGAAACCTCCTGCGGCATAGCCAGTATTATCATCAATAAAAAACAACTTGTTAATATCATCATTGGTTGAAATGTCCTGAGAAGTCCAGGTTTCACCGCCATTGGTTGTATGAACGACTTCTCCGCTAAAGCCGGCTGCCCATCCGTTCTGGAGATCGGTAAAAAAAACGCAGATCAGTGAAGTTGCAGGAGTATTTTGTAAACCCCACGTCTGCCCCCCATTAGTTGTATGAAGTATTATCCCTCCCCATCCGGTAACCCAGCCATTATTTTCATCAACAAAATAAACCGCGTCTAACGAAGAGTTCGTTCCGGAATTTTGAGCAGACCAGTTAGATTGTGCAAAGATTGGAATTAAGAATAAAGCAATTAGTAAAATTGTGATTGACACGGTCTTCATTTCTATCTCCTTCAATTTCGTTGATTATTGTACATATATTCTGTTACCAAATTGGCAGATAGTTCGGTGAAAATCATCACGGAAGTGTCACAATTGAAGATCAGCAAGGAATAATAAAAGTAGCAATTCAATTAACCAATACATTCTTTTCCTGTTTCATATTACCCGAACGTTATCTAGCCCTTTTTTATTTCAGCAGAACCATCTTCTTCACTTCGCTGAAGTTGTTAGATGTCAATTTATAATAATATATCCCGCTACTTAATCCGGCAGCATCGAAATTGACTTTGTAAATTCCCGCTACTTTATAACGGTTAGTTAATATAGCTACTTCCTTACCAATAGAATTATAAACTACAAGTTTCACATTTCCACTTTCCGGGATTGAATACTGAATTGTTGTTGATGGATTAAACGGATTCGGGTAATTCTGATTGAGCGAAAACTCAGTTGGTGAAGATTGTTCGAGTTCAACAGGAACGGCATTATCAGTATGAATAATTGTTCCATCAAATCCAACTGCCCAACCGTTGTTTTCATCAATAAAATACACAGCACTTAAGAGATTGGTAGTATTTGGTGTTTGAGAGATCCAGTTCGTCCCTCCATCTGAAGTGTAAAGAATTATTGCCGCTGTATTATTTCCCCCAACAACCCAACCTGTATTTTCATTTACAAATTGGACTTCTGCAAGCGCATCACCAGACCCAAAAGTTTGAATACTCCAGTTTACACCACCATCTACGGTTTTGAATATAACAGCATAATGCTGCACAGACAAGTCCTCTCCAACAACCCATCCGGTATCCGGATTAACGAAATGAACATCCTCAAATTGATATCCATTACCGGACATTTGAGTAGTCCAGTTGTTTCCACCATCTGTTGTCTTCATAATGGCACTCATAGATCCAACAGCCCAACCATAATTCTCATTAAGAAAATAAACAGCGCCAAGAGGATCTTCGTTGTTACCGGAGTATTGAACTACCCAGTTGTTTCCTCCATCAGTTGTATGTAATATTTCTCTAATAGGATCTGTAAAGGTTCTTGGTTTACCGCCAACAGTCCAACCGGTGTTCGCATCTACAAAATACAAATCTGACTTTTGGTACTGTATTGGGGTATTCTGTGTGTTCCAACTGGTTCCGCCATCAGTAGTATGCCGAATGATACCGTTATATCCAAGGACCCAGCCTTCAGTTTGATTTACAAAATAAATACCGTTGTAGTCATTGCTGAGAGGTGGATTTAAATCATTCCAATTGTTGCCTCCATCAGATGTGTAAAGAATTGTACTTAAATGACCGCAAACCCATCCTGTATTCTCGTCGACAAAATGGACATCAAATAAAAAACTGTTAGTTCCAGAATTCTGCACGTACCATTCTGGTTGTGCATTTGTTATTGTTGTAAATAAGATTAAAACAATAGTAAAAAAGATTTTGTTACTCATCGTTTTCTCCGCATTTAATGAAACATTCATTAACTAAATTTTTTATTACTCCTATTTTATTATCAGGTAATCTAGATCTCTTTAAAAGGTCGCACACATTAAAACACATTTTATTTTAGAATTACCATTTTTTTTACTGCGGAAAAATTTCCTGCACTTAGCTTATATAGGTATAAACCACTTGGCAGACCAGCAGCATAAAAATTAATTTTGTAATTTCCAGCTTCTTTGTAGTTGTTTACTAATGTTGTTACTTCCTCACCAATAGAATTATAAACCACAAGTTTTACATTTCCACTTTCTGGAATTATGTATTCTATCGTCGTAGATGGATTAAATGGATTTGGGTAATTCTGATTGAGCGAAAATTCAGCTGGTAAAGGTTGTTCTAGTTCAACTGGTACAGCATTATCTGTGTGAATAATTGTTCCATCAAATCCAACTGCCCAACCGTGGTTTGTATCTGCAAAAGATAATCCGTAAAGTGCATTGGTTGTCGGCGAGGT
>JAPHUI010000111.1 GCA_026193755.1 Ignavibacteriaceae bacterium
AACGCAAATTTGTAAGCTCCAACTCCGAGTGCCATTATCATATATCCCAATTGAGATATCGTAGAATAAGCAAGTACTCTTTTGATATCGTTTTGAGTAAGTGCAATTGTAGCTGGAATGAAAGCTGATAAAGCCCCGATAGTTGCGATGAATAACATTGCATCAGCAGTTAATATTCCGAATACCCTTACAACAAGATAAACGCCTGCTGCAACCATTGTAGCGGCATGGATTAAAGCGCTAACCGGAGTAGGACCTTCCATTGCATCGGGTAACCAAACGTGAAGAGGGAACTGAGCGGATTTTCCAATTGCACCGCAGAAAATTAAAATACCCGTTACGGTCAACCAGAATCCACTGTTAAAAGGAAGGTGACCTTTTGAAATTTCACTGAATATTTGCTGGAAAGAGAATGTGTTATAAGTAAGAAAGAGAATAAGTAATCCAGCCAACATTCCCAGATCACCGATGCGGTTAACTATAAAAGCTTTTTTGCCTGCATCCGAAGCAGATTTCTTTTCATACCAAAAACCGATTAATAGATAGGAAGAAATACCAACCAATTCCCAGAAGATGTACATCATCAGAATATTGTGAGTAAGTACAATTCCTGACATTGAAAAAGTAAACAGACCCAAGTATGCAAAATACCTGTTGTACCTGATATCACCCTTCATATAATCAACTGAGAAGAAGTGAACAAGAAAGCTGATTATAAAAACAACCACAATCATCAAAGCACTAATATCATCTATCAGCATTCCGAGATAGATTTTTATCGACCCAATAACGGGAACATTCCCCATATCAATCCATTTAAACTCAGCTATTATACTGGTGTCAGCGAAAGACGTTAGCTTACCAATTAATAAAATTGCTGACAGAACCAGACCAACTAAGAGTACAAACACTTCAAAGAAAAAGATTTTAGGAATCTTCTTACCTAAAAGCAAAGTGACTACAAAACCGAGAAGCGGTAAAAAGAGTATTATAACAGATAATTGTATTAAAAAGTTTTCGCTCATTTACTAATCCCGTAGTGTATCAATTTCGTCAACATTAACGTTTACAAATGTTTTATATAAGTTCAGAACGATTGCAAGAGCCACCGCAGCTTCCGCGGCTGCAAGAACGATTACAAATAGTGCAAACAGTTGACCTTCAAGCCCAAAATTCCCGAAGCGTGAGAATGCTATAAAGTTTATGTTAGAGGAATTAAGTATTAATTCAATTCCCATTAAAACCATAATTGCATTCTTCCTGGTGACTACCCCGTAAATTCCAAGACAGAATAAAAGTGTGCTAACAACTAAAAAATGTACTAATGTAACTTCCATTTAGAATTAAAAATGAATAATTAAAAATTATTTTCTTGCCATTGATGCCGCACCGATTAAAGCAACTAACAAGAGAATACCAAGCAATTCGAAAACCAATACGTATTCATTCAATAACATGTTTCCAAGAGTAGATAAAGTAGAAGCAGGCATTTTAGTATCAACCTGGAACCAATCAGTATTAAGAATAACTGCCCCAACAATTCCGGTGAAAAGACCTACAGCAATTGCTGCCGGCAATGTGTGTATAGTTCCGGTTTTTATATCAACATTGGTTATTTTATTTGTAATCATAACTCCGAATATCAAAAGAATAAGAATGCCACCGACATAAACAATAAGCTGAACGATGGCTACGAAATCAGCGCCAAGCAGTACGTAAATTCCGGCAACACCAAAGAAAGTAAAAAGTAAAAAGAACGCTGCACGGACTATGTTTCTCGTTGTGACGACAAAGAAAGCAGAAAGTACTGTTACAGCGGCAAACAAGTAAAATATTAAATCATAAATGCCCATTACTTTTTCTCTTCCTTGTTTTCTGAAGAAGGATCAATGGGTTTAGTTTCCAGCTTCTCTTTTTGAGCAGCAGCTTTTTCTTCAGCGGCTTTTTTTGCAGCTGCTAATTTTTCAGCTTCTTTCTTAACCTGCAATTCTTCATAGTTTTCCTTCTTCTGTGCTCTCTCTTCAGGTAGTAAAGTCACAAAATCATAAAGCAGGTTCTCTCTCCGAAATTCTGAAAATTCATATACGTCAGTCATATAAATACATTCGGTAGGGCAGGGGAATACGCACA
>JAPHUI010000248.1 GCA_026193755.1 Ignavibacteriaceae bacterium
AATGAATACCATCGGTAACCCGTTCCTATTCTGTGCTTGATACCAGCCAAATACATTATAAGTGAAATTTTTAGAGTTGGATTAACAACGACACAGGTATCAAAACCTTTGGCTTTAATTTTTTTAAGATTTTCTTTGAAGAGAATTTCACTATTCAATTCATCAGCAATAATAACTTCATCTATAAAAGGATTACTATCAAGAAGAGGGCTTGTGTATTCCCGGAGGAAGTACGCTACCACACAAGAAGGATATTTTTGTTTAATAAGTTCAGCGAGGGGCAAAGACAGCACAACATCTCCGATTCTATCAGTACGAACTATGAGTATTTTTTGCGGTGAAATCATTTACGCGATAAATATGGATTATTTTTTATAAAAAACCGCCATGGCAAATCTGTTGACCGTGTTATTCCAATTCTTGTAGAAACACCCGTTTCCTTGTTTGGAATATTTTTGTTATCCAATATAAAAATTTCTTTGCCGGTAAGATCAATTCCAGAGTGTGACCTATCAATTCCGAAAGCTTTGCATAACTTGCCGGGTCCACTCGTTAAATTATAAATTTCTCTATCGTTTTTGAGCTTTCTTCCAAAACGGTTTTTAATCATCCGGTCAATTCCCGAAACAGGTTCTATCGCACGAATTAAAACTGCCGTGCCCTGTCCTTTTTTACCTGTAACAACATTACAGCAATGATGTGCACCATAGGTAAAATAGACATAGAGGTAACCACCCTCTTCAAACATAATTTTATTCCTGTTAGTGATACCACCGTAAGAATGAGCCGCCTGATCGAAATCTCCGTGGTATGCTTCCAGTTCTACAATTTTTCCAGTGAGAGTTTTACTCTTTTCAGATTTTACTAATATTTTACCTAACAAGTCCCTGGCAACTTTAAGCACTTCCCTCTGGTAAAAGTTTTTCTTTAATTTTTTATTTAAAAGCATATCATTCATAGGAAATGAAAATAGTCGGAGGATAGTACATTAAACAAGAGTCTTAATTTGATTTTAATTCTGCGATCTTTGCCAGGTAATATTCTCTCTTCTCAGGTTTACGATCGATTAATAATTCAAATATTTTTATTGCTTCACTCTTCTCCCCCTGAGAGAGGTATATATTTGCTAGAGTTTCTGAAGCAAGCTTACTTTTATCCGGCGAATGTGAATTCTGATTTGTTTCGGGAATAAAATCATCATCTTTTTTCTCAATCCTCGCATTCATTACCTCCCTGGCAAGTTGATCCAGCCGATCATCAACTGATTGCGATTTATCGGTTGATTTTTCATTAGTTTTCGTATAATCCTCTTTTTCAACCGAAGTATTTATAAAAATACTTCCTCTTGAAGAATCAAATGGTGATACAGGTTTATCGTTTATATCGTTTAATTTAAATTCATTTTTATAATAGGAATAAGTCCGGTTGGAATCAAGTAACTCACTCGCTTGTTTAAAGTACAAATCCGCTGCATCAAAATTTCCCAGCATTGAATTAGCTTTTCCAATCAAAATAAAAGCTAACGGGTGTTCAGGAAAAATCTTTAATCCCTCTTCAAGTATAAGGAGGGCTTTTTGAAAATTATTTTCGGTAAGATAAAAATCAGCAATTTTCAGAAACAAAGGAGAAGTATTATCCCGATCGTATAAAACTTTTATTTTGGCAATTAAATTATCATCCACGATCCGGGCACAGTCATTTATTTAAAGCTTTTTGCGAAAGCATGTTTGATCGAAGTGATGGATACAAAAGAAAATCCAATAAAAAATAAAAGCTGAAACGGAAGAGTTGCCAACTCCATAAAGTATATGCTTGAAACAACACCAATAAGGCAATAGAACGCCATTATCAATTCTACAATAACAGCAAATCCTATTTTTTTATCTGAGTATTTTTTCCCAACCCAGGTATCTTTCTCAGAGACTAATTTAAATTTTGGTGTTCTCACAAACTCACTCTTTCTGTTTAATAGTCCTTCAAAAACGGCACGTGAATTATTAAGAGCAAAACCCATACTTCCTGCCATAAAAAGCGGGAAGAGAACAATTCTTTTACGCCAGTCTGGATGAATATCTTTTTGAGAATATAAGTAAAAGAGAAAAGAACTGATGAATGCCAAAACAAATATGGACATAAAAGCAAAATAAACTTCGTGACCCCCACTATTTTTTACAAAGATGAGAGGTACATTTAAAATCGCTGCAAGCAGAATAAAAGGAAATACAATATTGTTGGTTAGATGGAATGAGCTGTAAAGTTTTAATCTTAAAGGAATATCTGATCTCCAAACCAGCGGCAGAATTTTTTTAGCAGTTTCAATAGCACCTTTTGTCCACCTGAACTGCTGAGATTTGAGCGCATTAATTTCTGAAGGGAGTTCTGCAGGCGAGGTAAAATCTTTTAGAAAGACAAACTTCCAACCGTTTAATTGAGCCCTGTAGCTAAGGTCCAGATCTTCAGTCAAAGTATCGGCATGCCAGTTGCCTGCATCTTCGATGCAGGATTTTCGCCAGACTCCTCCTGTACCATTAAAATTTATAAAGAAACCAGCTTTATTGCGAACAGTTTGCTCAATAACAAAATGTCCGTCCAGTGCAAGTGCCTGTGCCCTGGTAATTAGTGAATGATCTCCGTTAAGATGTTCCCAGCGTGTTTGAACCATTCCTACTTTTTCGTCAGCAAAAAACTTCAAAGTTTTATTAAGAAAATCCGAATGAGGAATGAAATCAGCATCGAATATAGCTAAATATTCACCTGAGGCAGTTTTTAATCCTTCCTTAAGAGCTCCGGCTTTAAATCCTTCTCGACTATCCCTTCGAATATGTTTAATATTAAAACCTTCCTGCTTCTTTTTTTCTACAACTTTTGAAACAACACCTATTGTTTCATCAGTTGAATCATCAAGTACCTGAATCTCCATTTTCTCTTTGGGGTAATCAATTTCACAAACTCTGTCAATCAATCTTTCGACTACATAAAGTTCGTTATATAGTGGCAACTGAATGGTAACCAAAGGCTTTTCATTGAATTCCTTAGTCGGATTGAAATTAACATCCTTATATTTTCGGTGATAGTAAAGCAGAACGAAACCATGAAGTCCAAAAATGAAAAGAATAGACAGCGAAATAAAGTAACTTATTAAAACTATAGTATCCATAAAATTTCCCTTTTTTTTACCAGCCCGAAACCACAGCAAGTAAAATATCTTCTGATATTTTATCTACAGCAGTTGCTATTGCGACCTCCCTGTCGTTAGTTGCTTCACCGGGGACATAATCGCCGTAGTTATTAAAACTATTTTCAAAAATTGTTTTTTTCTTGACAAGATCTCTATAAATCACCTTTACGTTTATTGTCAAACGTCTTGATGAAATTTGTTCACCTGCACTTACTATGGCAGGTGCATCAGTAACAGAAGTAATTACACATTCTAATGTTGCATCTGCTTTTGATATTTCAGCTACCTGAAGAGAATTGTCATTTATAAATTTCTGAATTAAGTTATCTGTAAGCAGTTCTCTTATTCCCGGTATAGCTGCCGGACTTTTATCATCAGCAATAGGAATTGAAATCGTCTTTAAGTGTTCGGGAACGGAAGCACCGGTAAAAGAATATGTACCGCATCCAAAATTACTCAACGCACCAGTAACGAACAACAGAAACAGCACCAGTGAGTGCAGAAACCCAGCTTTATATTTGTTTAATTTATACAAGATCATTCTTCAACTAAATCGTATTGTTTAATCTTCCTGTAGAGCGTTCTTTCAGAGATATTAAGCAATTTTGAAGCTTTCCTTTTATTACCTCTTGTTTTATCAAGAGCGGCCTTTATTGTCTCTTTTTCGAGTTCGTCGAGAGAATATTGATTTTTCTTGGGTTCTTCAGGCTTTACAAAGCTTTCTCTTCCAGTTTGAATAACCAAGTCTTTAAGTTCAATTAAATCTTTCTTTATCTCAAACAGGGCTCTATAAAGAATCTCCCTATCCGCATCCTCAGGAGTTTTTCTTAAAAACACAGGAAGATTTCTATTCTGGTATGGGTTTTCTTTCTGCACAAACAACTGCGAAAAAGAATCCACATCCAACACTCCGTTTCTGTTTAGAGCTGTTGCAGTTTCTACAGCATTTTTTAATTCACGTACATTACCTGGCCAATCATAATCCACAAGCAAATCCATCGCTTCCGGCTTGATATGCGGCAAATCAATTTTGTTTACAGCTGCATATCCTTCGAGAAAGTAATTAACCAATAACTCGATATCCTCTTTTCGTTTACGAAGAGGGGGAATACTCAAAGTTACTGCTTTCAACCTGAAGTAGAGATCCTCCCTGAATTTCCTGCTGTTAACTTCTTCCTGCAAATCTTTATTGGTTGCAGTAATTATCCTCACATCAACTTTAGTTACCGTCTCAGCACCAATTTTCATAAACTCCTGAAATTCAATTGCTCTTAAAAGTTTAACCTGTGTGGTAAGAGGCATTTCAGCAATCTCATCAAGGAACAAAGTTCCACCGTCGGCAATTTCAAAATATCCTTTTCTACTTTCCACCGCTCCTGTGAAAGATCCTCTCTTATGACCGAAAAGTTCGCTCTCCAAAATTCCTTCAGGTATGGCGCCGCAGTTAACACTTATAAGTTCTTTGCCCGCTCTTTTGCTTGAGTTGTGAATAGCTCTTGCAAAAACTTCCTTACCCACACCACTTTCACCATAAATAAGAATAGTGATATCAGTAGATGAGACTTGAAGCACGATATCTACAAGGTCATTAATTTCACTGGATCGTCCGACAATACCATTTATCTTTTTAAATTCTTCTCTGTTCACTTACAAATGATTTTTATTAGAATGACAATATGACGTATGAACAAAAATAAAGATTCAAAAACTTATATTAAACAGAATTATTCATATATAAAAAGTTATAAAACAGCTAAAAATCAAATGATATGTTATCTACAGCTAAAATGACTTTTTCTTTGAGTGCATTCGGTAGGTTTGCCATAATTTCACTTAGTGCAGGAATGTCCTCATCTGCATAATGTGTTAAATAAGTCATATCAGGTTTGATGCTTTTGATTTTTTCCAGCAGAATTAGTGGAGATATGTGAGTGACTTCACTGATAAACAAATCGGGTACAATTTCACTGAATAATAAGAGATCTTCTTCTGCCCCGATATCAGAAGTATATATTATTTTTTTACTATCTGACTCAAAAAGAAAACTTGCGCAATACAAACTCAGAGAAGAATATTTATTTTGATACTTCTCAAGATTATGCAGATGTGAATTCTTTTTTGCAATGAATAAAAACTTTTCTGTAATGTTGAATCGTTCATCATCGTTGAAGCCTTTGTAATTAATTTCGAATCCCATTTTTTCGGGTAGAAGATAGGAATGAATTATAAAGTATTCGACAACCTCAACAAGACTTTTGTGAATAAAAATTTCTAGTGGTTTATTTCTATTCATCATCTTTATCTGTACAATCAATGCAGGTAAACCTGAAAAATGATCTGGATGGAGATGTGTAAAGAGAATACCGTTTATCGAATTAAAATTTATTCTGTTATTTATTAAAGTGCGTGATATTCCATCTCCGGCATCAATCAATAAATTATATTTTTCTAAAGAAAATAATATTGAAGAATGATATCGTTTTAATGAAGTCTTACCGGAACTTGTACCAAGAAAAGTAATTTTCACGACTACTTAGTGGGAATTGGAACTATACTTCCATTCAATTTGAACCGGGAATTTACAACCTGAAGAAAATTTTCAGCATCTTCATATTTCATAAACTTACCTGCATAAACTACATGAAAAGTAGTACCACCAACTGTTTTTTCTCCTAACCGGCTGTATATCCCTGCATTTTCAAATTCACTTACGAGATTATTTGCATTCTCTAAATTTGTGAATGCACCTGCCTGAATAGTAAACTTATACACTTCTTCAGGTACTGATTTATTTTCTTCTTTCGCGTTTGACTTTTCTTCTTTTTCAGTGTTTTCAAGTGCTGAAAGATTTTGATCAGCAATATTAATGTAAGGTGATTCGGGATAAGATTCTTTTAACTGTTTTAATTTTTCCCTTGCAGTATCATAAAGGCCGAGAGCGTAATAGTACGAAAAAATTCTATAGAGAGCAGCATCAGCATATTTACTTTTGGGATAGTTGTCAACTATATTTTGGTAAATAACAACTGCCTCCTGTCCGTTCTCCTTTAATACTGCATCAAGAAACATTACAGATGGATCGTCAGGATATTTTTCTTTTAAATCAACAAGTGCGTCTTTAGCTTGACCAACATTGCCATTCTCTATTGCTTTTAGGTAAGGTACTATGTCAACTTCCTGCGGATGTAGTTCCCCGATAATCAAAAAAAGATTTAAGAATAATAGGAGAGAGAAATAATTTAAGTTAAGCTTTAGCATTTTATTGCCGGTAATTACCGGAAATTATAAATTAAGAAAAATCATCCTGTTAAAGATAAATGTTCTTCAAGCAGATTCGCGAATCCTGTAAATTCTCCGAATAAAGTTGCAGAGGTAGCCCTGTCTATTTTTGCTTTTACATAGACACCGGTTTTTATGCGCTCATCCAATGGAATAATAACCACTTTATTAGAATCAGTTCTTCCTGAAAGAAATTTATCTGATTTCTTACTAAATCCCTCAATTAAAACAGTTTCTTCCTTTCCGATCAATTCCTGGTTCAATTCGAAGGATATCTGCTGCTGAAGATTTATTATCTCCTGAAGCCTTTTGGATTTTACTTCCTCGCTGACATCATCAGCCATCTTGAAGGCTTTTGTTCCTTCTCTTGGAGAATAGTTGAACATATATGCACCATCATATCTTACTTCTCTCATAACATCAAGTGTCATTATATGATCTTCGAAAGTTTCAGTCGGAAAGCCGGAAATAATATCTGTTGAAAAACTTACGTTTGGAATTATTTTTCTAGCTTTCTCAACAAGTTCGAGATAGTGCTCGATCGTATAAGTCCTGTTCATTAGTTCCAAAATTCTGTTTGAGCCAGTCTGAACCGGAAGATGAATGTAATTACAGATATTTGGATGTTCAGCAATTGTGTACAAAAGTTTATCAGAAAGATCCTGCGGATGCGAGGTGGTAAAACGAATCCTCATCGAACGGTCAACCTGAGCACAAGCAGCAAGAAGATCGGCAAAATCATTCTGATTATCTTTGTAGGAATTTACATTCTGCCCGAGAAGTGTTACTTCTTTAAACCCTCTTTCAGAAAGTTGTTTTACCTCATCAGTAATTGAATCAAGTGAACGGCTTCGTTCACGTCCGCGTGTAAACGGTACTACGCAGAATGTACAAAACTTATCGCAGCCTCGCATAACTGATAGCCAGGCTTGCAAGCCATCTTCTCTGTGCGGTAAAATATTATCATACGTTTCTGTTTTGGAAAGCTTAACCCCAATTCCTTTATCACCGTTGAATGCGACATCAATTAATTCCGGTAATCTGCGGTACTCGTCAGGACCAACTACAACGTCAACAATCCTTTTTTTCTCAACCAAATCTTTTCGTAATCGTTCAGCCATGCATCCCAGCACGCCAACGATTAAATCGGGCTTGCGGTCTTTTATAGTTTTAAAGTTTCCTAGTCTGCCATAAATTCTTTGTTCAGCATTATCTCTAATACTGCAGGTATTAACTAAAATGATATCAGCTTCTTCGGAATGCTTTGTTGCACAGTAGCCATTATTCTGCAGAATGCCGAGCACTATTTCAGTATCAGCTAGATTCATCTGACAACCGTAGGTTTCTATATAGACTTTATTTTTATTCATGATTGATTGAAAAATACGAGCAAATATAAATTATTACCACCTGTGGTTCAATCTAATTGCTTATATTAAAGAAAAGGGGGCTGAAATGGTTAATTTGAAGACAAGGCGTACAGAACCAGATTAAGAAGCAGGAAACCTATAGTTCCATAAATCACGTTAAAAAGAATTCTCTTCATTTTATGATCACGGCGGATGTTTCTTTCCAGCTTATTCCGTCCATTTAATTTAGCAAAGCCTAATATCATCTTTTAATTTTTTAAATTCTGAAATACTTTAATTTTATTTAGTGCTAACGTAATTAAATTCTTGCATAAATACAGTATCAATCTGTGTGCCTAACTTGTATGGATTCATTAGAGGTAATTATGGATAATATTGATTTTATTAAAGTGCAATTATTATTCTTTATATCAATATTACCAATAGCCTTACGCAATAATAACTCAGCCTGCAATAAAAAATCCCTCCGAAGAGGGATCAAAGAATTATTTTCTTTTATATCTATTTGATTAACGTCATTTTTCTAACATCAGAGTACTTGCCCGCATCCAATTTGTAGAAATAAATTCCGCTGTTAAGATTACTTGCGTCAAAATTAATTGAATGAATACCGGATTCAGTAAACCCATTCACAAGCGTACATACTTCCTGACTGAGCGCATTGTAGACCTTAAGAGTTACGAATGAACTTTGAGGAAGAGCGAATTGAATGGTTGTGCTCGGGTTAAATGGGTTCGGATAATTCTGAACAAGCTCAAAGCGATTTGGTACTGTAACATTAGCATCTACTTCATTTGAGTAAGAAAATGTTCCATTGAAGTCGATTTGCTTAAGTCTGTATGTATAAGAACCACTGGAGAGATTGGCATCAATAAAATTGTAACTTTTTGATTCTGTTGTTGTGCCGTGACCGGGGACAAAAGCGATAGACACAAATTCGCTCTCTCCATTTTGTCTCTGTATTTCAAATCCAGAGTTATTCACTTCCGTTGCAGTTGACCAACTTAATATCACATCACCGTTATTTGCAGAAATTGAGAATGATGT